>JAMIQD010000123.1:0-3564 GCA_035914755.1 Pseudobdellovibrionaceae bacterium
GAAACGTAAGTCAAAACATTCGCAATATCCTCATCTGATAAACCCAGTGCGGGCATCACGCCGTTATATTGCTGACCATTAACTGTAATGGGCCCAGACTTCCCATTTTTTACAGTGTCTATAGCTCTCTTCCAGTCTGCATTGAAAAAGTCAGCACCAGCAAGAGGCGGGAAGGCTCCTGAAATTCCTTTTCCGTCGGGCTGATGGCAGGCAGCACAGTTTTGCCCGTAGATATTTTTTCCAAATTTCAGTTGGTCTTCTAAGCTCGAAGCTTTTGCAACGTGTTCCTGATCTGTTACTTTTTGAATTGCTCCGCCCTCAGGCATATATACATTGTCAGCAGTTTTGCCAGAGAAGACATTCTTGTCGCCAGAACCTTCGACTTTGATGAGTCCAAGAGAGCCCTTGTTAAAGGTTCTAAAAATAGAATGGTCGACAATTACAAGGTTACCTGGGACTTCGACTTTAAATTCGACGATCGCAGATCCTCCAGCTGGTACCAACGTTGTTTGTATGTTGGTATTAAACTCTGAGGCGCCCTCTTTGAAAACTTTGTCGAAGATTTCTCCGATGACGTGGAAAGAAGAAACCAGATTCGGTCCTCCATTGCCGACATAGAGGCGGACAGTCTCACCGACATTGGCCTTTAAGGCATTGTCACCAGTCATAGACAAAGTTGAGCCATTAAAAACAACGTAGGTTGGATTTTCATCTATGGCCTTTTCCATATCGAAAGGTTGATAACCTTGTTTGCCAAATTTTCCTTTGGTGTAAAAATCTCCCTGTACGACATAATATTCTTTATCGACTTTTGGCATTCCCTTTTCAGGTTCGACCAGAATCAAGCCGTACATACCATTTGCAATATGCATTCCCACGGGCGCTGTCGCGCAGTGATATACATAAAGTCCAGGGTTGAGGGCCTTGAAAGAAAAAACACTTTCGTGTCCAGGGAGAGTAAAGGAAGCACTCGCTCCGCCGCCGGGGCCAGTCACTGCATGAAGGTCGATATTGTGCGGCATCTTTGATGTCGGGTGATTGCGTAGGTGGAACTCAACTTGATCGCCCTCGCGCACGCGAATAAAGCTCCCGGGAACTGTTCCCCCAAAGGTCCAAAATGTATAATCAACACCATCAGCAATCTTCATCTTTTTTTCGACGACCTCAAGGTTGACAATCAATTTGGTCGCATGTTTTCGCGTGATTGCTGGCGGGACAGATGGGGGAGAAGTTAAAACTGCTACCTCTTCACCCTTCACCTGGGCCCAGCAGGCCCCACTAAAAAACAAAACTGATAATATTAAAGACAGTACCGAAACGGATCTCATTTTTCCTCCTGATCTGGAATGGTTTTTGTGCAGATGCCGCAGCATCCGACGCTTTGATTGTTTAAGTCGAAATCTTTTAGAATTTGCAGTTCCCAACGGTCACCGACTTTTTTTTGCTCCCAGCGAAGCCGAGGAACTTGCGCTTCGCTCAGTAAGGAGGTCAGCTCTTGGGGATCGTGATCACACACGAGTTTAAAGGACTCTCCGGACCTTAGCCCTTCGATCATCGAAAAAACAAGCCCAGTCTTATACTCGCCCTGAAATGATGGAATGTGAACCACGCTTTGCCTCATCTTTTCTCCTTAATATTAGAGGTGATTTCTTTCAATGAAAGTATCGGTTCAATTAAGTGGCGCGGGGTATGACATAAATCATATGGGGATCGATTTAAGCTGGGTAGAATTAAGACATTGGGCGGGTAGCAGAATGGGAAAAGACGAATTTGAGCTTACAAAGGGCAATTCTTGGATGAGCCCTCCCCCGGGGGTTTCTTCGGATCTTTGGCGACTTCTCATGCGATTTGGTATTCGTCGGTCCCTTAAAAGAGGACAGTTGCTTTACGAAAGAGGGACACCTGTACAGTCCGCTTCATTGGTCCTTTCCGGGATGCTTCTTATTGAGGCGGGTCAAGCTGCCTACGATTTTGTCGAGCCTGGGCAGCCAGTGGGAGCTGCTCTAATTACCAGAGATCATCAGACCTCAACGTATCCGGTCACTGTGACGGCGATAGCGGCCACTGAAATATTCGAACTGCCATCTGCCGCCCTTGTAAACGCGATTGCTGAAGCGCCAGAACTGCGGGAGTTTTTTCAAAGGCAGTTTTCTGAGCGAATGCGCTTTATTCAGTTGTGCCGCGAAATTCAGCGCTGGACAGTTCCGCACCGAGTAGCTTTTATTTTACTGAAAAAGCCAAAGGTGATCGCTTCGGGCAATATGACCAGAAAAGTTCTAGGGCAAATTGCTGGGACATCAACAGAGTCAGTGATTCGTATCCTCTCAAAGTGGCAGGAGGAGGGCTTGATTGAAGTTCACGAAAGAAAAATCGGAATTCTCAACCATGAAGCATTGGAGAAGATATGTCAGGGGGACTCTTCGGCCTTATAAAGAGCGAGCATGAGCGACTTCTTAAGCTGGTTGACGGGGCCACAAGTATAGCAAGACAAAAAGAAATACTCTCAGCCCTTTGGGAGTTCGGCGAAGAGCAGCATCATGCTCGAGAGGAGGTCCTACTCTTTTCAAGACTCCTTGATAAAGATCGGCTGCGAGAGGGGGGACCTTTTTGCGTTCTTTTTTTTGATGAACATATAGTGAATTCGCCTAGGAGCCGGGTGCAAGCGCTACTGGGTTCTGAACCATCGTGGCTTCCTCACCAGCTCCAGTTCAAAGAAAGGCATTCGCCGCTAAGTATTCCTGTTGAAGAGCATCGGTCGATGCGGCACCTGCTGCAATACTTGCTCCAGCGCCAGAACACACTAAGTGATCAGAGATTTGCAGTTCTATTTGCTGTCTATGCAGAGATTCTGCGGCATCACGTCGCCAAAGAAGAAAAATGCTTTTTTTGTCTCTGCGAAAAGCTCCTCACAACGGAGGAGCTTGAGCAAATTGAGGACGAGTGGCGACAACTCCTTTAGTGGTTTCGCGGTGGTAGTGCCTGGTGTTGTGCTCCTTTTGGCGAGCGCTACTAAAGCTAGAGACTCTTTTTAGATAGCCAATAACTCTGGTAGCAAAATCCACATTGCGTGAGTGGCAGCGAGGACATTCGGGGGTGGCTCTCTTTTCGATATGCTGGCATTGATTGCAAATTGTTATTTTGACATTGGTACAGAAATAGTTGCACCCCTCATGAGCTGCCTGGTCCAATAGATAAAGGTACTGACGACGAGTTAAATATTCCTCAAGGTTAAGGTGCAATGCGGAGCCACCATCCAGATATTGAATGACATCTTTGCCATGTAGAATCAACTTGTCGGGGTACTGCAGAGAGTCCTCTTCGACGGCATAAAAGTAAGAATTGTAACAGTCCCTAGGCGCAAAGAGGCCGTCGTTTCGGTCCCATTTAGAGTTCTTAACGCCAAGATTTTCTGCGGGGACAAATTCAGTATTAAATAAATATCCGAATTCTTTTTGCGCGAGTTTATTCAGATCAAAAATAGTTTTGAGGTTAGCCTTCAGAAAGTTTTTATAGTCTGTATTATTCGAGGGCTCTAGGCCAAGAAACTCAGCCGCCTCAACCATG
>JAMIQD010000124.1:0-6112 GCA_035914755.1 Pseudobdellovibrionaceae bacterium
TGAAAGGCGACGTCAGGGCAAAGGGGCTCGCTAAGCGGAATTTTTAGTCGTCGAGCCTCTTTTATTAGAGTGGAAAAAACTTTAGACTCTTCTGTTCCGATCAGGCCAGATTCCCCCGCATGAGGATTTAGCCCGAGAAGTGCAATGGGCTTTTTTTGATCGGCGGGGGAAAGCTTTTGGCGGAGAAGGTTTGCAGCATGCAAAGCCTTGATCAGGCGATCCGCCGTAAGACTTTTGGTAACGAGCGCGAGAGGAATATGGGCAGTGGTAAGCACGACATTAAATTTGCGCCCAAGAAAGCCCATAAATACCGCATCAGCCCCGGAGATGCGTTTTAATATATCTGTATGTCCCATGTCTTGAAGGCCAGATCTAAAAATTTCTGTCTTAGAAAGGGGGCCCGTAACCATGCCGTGAATCATTTTTTGTGAGCACCACTTGGCGGAGAGCTCGACCCATTTGGCAGGCGAATCTTTTGATATGATTTCGACAATCTGGTCGTGCGACATTTTATCTGAGAGAAAATAATCAAGAGCAGGTTCTGCTGATTCAAACGATGCGATTTTAAATGATGAAGCCAGTTTTTTTAAGCTTTTTGGAAAGGATTTGGATCCGCGCCAAAGAAGAAAGTGAGAGCCTTTTTTTGGGCCAAAGCTTAATAGCGCCTTTTGAGCAACCTCAAGACCAACGCCGTCAATGTCCCCAGTGGTGATGGAAATCTTTAGATTGGGAGGCATTTTTTACTTTTCATTAATGCGAACAAAGGCATCCTCGCGCTTTGAAAGAAGCCAGCTTTTCATTTGGCGTTTAAAGCTCTGCTCAAAAAGCGACGCTTTAATTTTCTCTTTTTCTCTTTCGAACCTTGGATCGCTTGTAAGTTTTTTATTTAGTAAGCGAACTATATGGAAGCCCATTCGCGACTTCACAACAGAAGTCGTTTCGCCCGCGTTAAGATTTTGAATAGAGGCCTCAACTTCTGGCAAAAACTCGCCAGATTTGAACGTGCCCAGAAGCCCCCCGGCAGAAAAATTAGGGTCTTCGCTATTTTGCTCTGCAAGTGTTTCGAACGCACCACCGGCGGAGAGTTTTTGCAAGACAGCTTCTGCGCGTTTGTATGCAGCTTCTGCGCCCGCCTTTTTTGGGTTGAAGAAAATATGGGCAACAGTAAACTCGTTCACGGTCGTTTTTCGGTCTGGCGTGGACTTTAAATATTCGGCGAGAGCCTCGTCGTCAGAAATACGAAGCTTCGAGACAACCTCACCCTCAATCAGCGCCTGTTTTTCGATTTTAGACTTTAGAAAACTCTGGTACTCAGAAGTCGAAATGCCCTGTGCTTTAAACGCCGCAAGAACATCACTTACCGAGACATTATTTTTTTTAGCCATCTCTTTGATTTCTTGTTCAACGCGTTCCGTGGTCACGCTATGGTTGAGGCGCTTTACCTCTGACTCTAAAATCTTTTCGTTAATCAGGTAGTCCAACTGTACTTTTCTGTCTTTACGGAGGTCTCCAAGAGTCTTCCCGCCCAAAAGGAGGGATTCGTCGAGCATAGCGGGAGTTTTGAATTTGTGTTCCAAGGCTTTAAAATCCGACTCAAGGACAACTTCATTATCTACAACGGCAACGATCCGCTCGATCGTTTCTGCAGCAAGAATCAGCGGAAACAAAAAAACTAACGTCGAAAACACTTTATTCATTTTCTGCCCTCGTTTGAACGCTGACGGAATTAATCAGCTCAATATTTTTTAGGACTTTACTACTTCTTAGCTGGGCGTCCAACCATTTTACGAACTCAGCTTGCTCCCTTTGGGCCATCAGCGAGGTTGTGATTTGGCGGCGTACCTCCTCTAGGGTCAGAGTTGACGCGGCGGACTTTTTTTCTACGAGAACAATATGATAGCCGAAGGGGCTTTTTATCAAAGAGATGCTCCCAGGGCGAGCTTTAAATAGGGGATCAAAAAAGTCGACACTGCCGAGCTCGACCCAGCCAACGAGCCCGCCAAGCTTGGCCTCGGGCGCCGCAGAATATTTTTTTGCGAGTTCTGAGAAGTCGGCGGACTTGGCCTGTGCTTTCAGCAGCTCTGATTTGGCCTGTTCGTCCGTGACAATTTGACGAAGATATATGCGTTCTTTTTTCTTATACTGACCCTTATGATCTTCGTAATATTGCTTTATTTCATCGGCAGTCGGCGGCGTTATCCGTTCATTTATTTTCTGAAAGACGGCCCTTTCTATAAGTGTGTAGCGAAGCTCTTCTCGCCAATCAGAAAACGAAAGATTTTCTTGCGCTAAAAGTCGCCGGAACGAAAGATCATCGGGATAGTTTGAGCGGTATTTGTCGACCTCTTTGTCGAGATCTTTTTCGGAAATAGAAAGATTGTTTGCGCGCGCCCAATCTAAGGTGAGGCCTCGGACAATGAAGTTGCGAACCAAGAAATCTTTACTTCGCGAAACTGTTGCGGGATCTTTTGCGGTGAGCGCATCCAGGTCTTTAAGTTTTCTTGCGAGCTGATTTGAAAATTCTTTTGTGGTGAGGAGGTGATCGTTTACTTGAACAACGGGTTGAGCAGAAATTTTTTGATAACTCGGCGTACAAGAGGCCGCGCAAGCTAAAACTACGAAAATAAAAAGCCTCGTTGATAAAGCGAGGCTCTTAATGTTTTCCACAGGAGAACTTCCTATTTAACAGCCGAAGGATTTACCTTGATAGGGTACTGCTTTTTGAGTTTATCAAAATAGTCATTGAAGGCTTGCTTTCTTTTTTCGTCAAAAACCGCCGCGCGAATTTGATACTTGTTAGCGTCGTCAAAGGTTCTTCGGCCTGTGATTTTGATAATATGAAAGCCAAAACGAGTTTCGATCAAGCCCTTAATGTCGCCCACTTTGCCATTTAAGGCGGCATCGTAGTAACTAGGAACGAGTGTTGTCTTAGACTGCCAACCAACATCACCACCAGAGGCTTTGCTTAAAGGGTCATCTGAGTAAAGCTTAACCAGTTCTTCGAAGGGGCGCTTTGATTTTTTTACCTCTTCATAAATCTCGCCGGCTCGTTTTTTTGCTTCGGCAACTTGTTCCGGCGTCGCAGTGGGCTTGAACTCGATCAAAATATGACTTGTGCGAATTTCTGGGTTGTTTTTGTACCAGGCGCGCATTTCTGCGTCAGAAACCTGAAGTTTTTGTACTTTTTGGCCGAGGTCCTTTTCAAGGAGAGCTTTGTACATCTCCTGTTGAATGCGTTCGATCACAATCGGGTCTTTTTCTAGATTTCGCTTTTGAGCCTCTTGAAGGCCAACCTCATATCGAACCATGTCTTCTAAGAAAAGATTTTTTGGAGGAGGATTCATTGTTTGAGATTTTACTTCGTTGTACTTCTTATTGAAGTCCTCGAGAGTAATGGCCTTTTTGCCAACCGTCGCCACAATTTCCGAACCTTTTTGGGCAAAGGCTAAAGTGGAAGAAAGAAGAAGCGCGCTAAAAATACCGATAAGTGAGGTCAAGTTCATACCTTAAAAGTCCCTTTAAAAAGTTGACGACATACCACATTAAAACGCTAGCATCCGATTCAGGATTCAGCAATGAATTTAGCGGCTTGGTGTTTTGCGCCGTGTAGGAACGATTCTAATTGCTCCGCGAGTGCAGAATCTCGAGGGTCCTGGTCTTTGGTCACGGCCGGCATTGGGCCGTCCCAATAAATGCTTATTTTTGCAAAGGGCTTTGGAAAAAATGTTTTGTTCCAGGCTTTCGGAAAGTGGATAGCTCGATCCACGCTAACGCCAGCATAATAAATTGGACACGCTAAGAGGCGGGACAGCTCAAAAACACCTGGCTTTGATTTGTAAAGGGGACCCTTCGGGCCATCAACAGCAAAAGTACAATTTGAGCCCGCTCGAACAAGTCGAACAAGCCCCTTTAGTCCGCCAACGCCCCCGCGTGTTGACGAGCCGAAAGTAGTTTTTGCCCCCATAAGGCGCAAAATCACACCCATCATTTGACCATCTTTACTCTGGGAGGTCATTGTTACCATGTTGTACCTGCTAGCAAGCTGAAGCAGCGCGATTTCGTCTCCGTGCCAGTGAGCCATCAGGAAGGGCTGCCCACTTTCAAGGGAGGCCTTCATAGAAGCCGGCTCATGCAGTCGCACTCTCCACGTAAGAGAGACCGCGCGATAGATAAGCCATACTATAAAACCTAAAAGATATTTTCTCAAAGCTAGTGTTTAAGAGCTTTTTTAAACTCTTCAGTTAACTTAGGCACAACATCGAAGAGGTCCCCAACGATACCATAGGTCGCTTTTTGAAAGATGGGCGCCGCAGGGTCGTTATTGATAGCCACAACGACCTTGCTGCCGCTCATTCCAGCCAAGTGTTGAATTGCGCCAGAAATACCAACAGCAATATACAAAGTAGGAGCAACAGTTTTGCCAGTTTGTCCCACCTGCATTCCATGAGGAACCCACCCGGCATCAACGACAGCGCGAGATGCGCCAACGGTTGCCCCCAAAACATCAGCGAGATCGTTGAGGAGCTTGAAGTTGTTCGCATCCTTTAAGCCGCGCCCCCCAGAAACGACGATGTTGGCCTCGGTCAAATCGAGCTTTTCTGAGGTGCCCTGAACGACTTCTTTTATAAGAGTTTTTAAGTCCGGAACAGCAACCATGGGATGTTCAACGATTTGAGCAGACAGAGTCGTATCGGCGGCAGCGACAGGGAGCTGGTTCGGGCGCATAAGAACAATTTTTATCGAACTATTTTCAAAACTAACGGCGGCAAAGGCTTTTCCAGAATAAAGCGGTTTCTTTGCGGTCACAACGTCGCCAGAAATAGTCAACTCTGTGCAGTCTGAAGCAACTCCTGTTTTGAGGCGAGCGGCAATTTTTGGAAATAAATCTTTAGCGAGACTGGTGGCCGAGGCAAGCAAGACTTGAGGCTGAGTTTTTTCAAGAACCAGGGAAATTGCCGCAGCAAAAAGCTCAGGATTATAAGAGTTAAGAGCAGCGTCTTTTATAACATGAACTTCTTGAGCGCCATGGTGACCCATTTCTTTTGCTGCCAACTCAGCTCCGGCGCCGACAGCCATGCCGACAACGGAATTACCAGATTTTTTGGCGGCCTGAAGTAGCTCCATTGCTCCGCGCTTTAGAGACCCATTTTTATGTTCAGCAAAGACAAATATTTTTGACATAATTGACCCCTATAGCGCTTTCGCTTCGTCACGTAGAAGTTTAACAAGTTCGGCGGCTTGAGCCGACGAATCACCAGCGATCATTTTGACGGCCGGCTTTTCTAGAGGCAAACTGAATTGAGAAAGTCGGATCTTTTGATCAGTGGCAGGAATGTTTAATGATGAAAACTCGATTTCTTTTAAAACCTTCTTTTTTGCTTTCATAATTCCTGGAAGGCTAGCATAGCGAGGGGTGTTGAGGCCTTTGTTTGCGCCAATAACGGCAGGCGCCGTGAGAGCTAAAACCTCTTTTGCTCCGCCCTCGACATCCCTCTCGGCAGAGAGTCCTTCTGGGGACATGGCAAATTTAGAAACGACAGTTGCATGCGGAACTTTCAATAGCTCAGCCAGCATTTGGCTCACCGAAGAAGCGTTGTCATCAATTGCGAGTTTTCCGGTAAAGATAAGATCTGCGCCGCCTTCTGCCGTGATGACCTCAGCAAGCGCTCGCGCCGTAGAAAAACAATCGAGAGATTCTTGAGCGTTGATAACGATACCCTCATCTGCACCCATAGCTAAAGCAGTTCGCAGGGACTCGGAGACGCGCTTGGATGGTCCCGCGCTCAAGACAAAAACCTGAGAGCCAGGGCTTGCATCGCGGCACTTGATAGCCTCTTCAATAGCATACTCATCGTAAGGATTAATTATCCACTTAACGCCAGTTGTGTCGATAGAAGCGGCATCAGGACTGATTTTCATCTTTGTTTCAGTGTCAGGAACCTGCTTAATACAAACGAAAATTTTCATGTGAACCTCATGGGGTCTTTTTATCGTAAGGAAGCTTTTTGGCAAACTTAAAACTTCGCGGCTAACGTGACGCGAAAACCTCAAGAAGTGCCGTGGACAAGCGGACTTAGCAGGGGTAAAAGTAATGCAACTCAATTGAAAATTT
>JAMIQD010000125.1:0-4223 GCA_035914755.1 Pseudobdellovibrionaceae bacterium
CGATGTCTTGCATAGTAACAATGCTGCTTTTTTTCTGTACTCTTAAGTAATTGCCTTCGTAACTATCGACCGGATAACTTTTTAAATAAAAATCTGAAAGAGAGGACAACCACTTTTTTTTATAAGGAGTATAGACTGTATACGGCTTGCGCGCCTCCGTCACGATCTCATCTCTTTCAAAAATAACTTGATCTTTGAAGCTATGATAAGCAACTCCCAAAGATAGACAAAGGCTTTCTATCGAATGATCTCTTTTAATTGCTGAAGGTTCATAGTCATGATTAGTATAAATTGCTGCGGCGGAAAAATCTCTTAAGAGGCTTCGCCAAACTTCAGTAGGGTGCCCGAACCGAACAACCAGATCCGAGCCCCGCTTTTGCAATTCAGCTTTTAATGCAACAATAGTTTCATAAATAAACTGAACCCGAAGATCCTGGGGCCGCTCAAGGGTTTCGAGAATTTCTTTGTCAAAGATAAAAACAGGCAAAACCCTGCCGCCCTCCTTGAGGGCATGATATAAACCCGCATTGTCCTCGAGCCTGAGGTCTCGTCTAAACCAAAAAAAATTAATTTTTTCCAAAACAAGCATTCCATTCAAAAATAAGGTTAACCTTTTTAAACCTTTAACCTACAATAGGCCCATAGGGAATTTTATGTCCAGCGACAAAAATGAGCGCAAAAAAATAAATCGCATCAAATCTTCAGTCTTATCTCGGGGGATCTCTCTCGCCAAGCTAACCCTCAATGCTGGAGCAGGCTTGGCCTCCCACAACATTAAAAAAACCTTTTCATCCAACAAAAACTCTTGGAACTCATTCTTAGTCAATCAAGCCGAGCTTATCGGCTCAGAGCTTGGCGAACTCAAGGGGAGCCTAATGAAAGCGGGACAAATGCTCTCTATGTACGGAGAGCATTTTCTTCCGCCAGAAGCCAATGAGTTTTTAAAAAAGCTTCAGGCGGACTCTCCGGCCCTCTCTTGGCAAGCCATTGAACCCATTCTTAAAAAAAACCTTAGCGAAAGCCAATTAGCCCAACTCGAAATTGACCAAGAGGCTCTCTCCTGCGCTTCCTTAGGGCAGGTGCATCGGGCGCGAATTCGTGCCACAGGCGAAGAGATTGTTCTCAAAATACAATACCCCCATGTCGATAAGGCGATAAACAGCGATCTCAAAGCTCTTCGTCATCTTTTAGGAACTTTAAAACTTATACCCAAAGATTTGAACCTATCGCCTCTTTTTACAGAAATACAAGATATGCTTCTGCAAGAAATGAACTACGACCTCGAAGCCGATCGAACAGAAGCTTTTTACGATAAACTCAAAGAGGATTCTCGCTTTGTGATCCCCAAAGTTTATCGCGATTTTAGTAATAAAAAAATTCTTGCTCTCTCCTACGAAGATGGATTTCGCATCGACTCGGAGCAGATTGAAAATCTTTCGCTCGAACGCCGAAATCGCCTAGCACTTTCTTATTTGGATTTATATTTCAAGGAGCTCTTCGAATGGAACATCGTGCAAACCGATCCTCATCTCGGAAATTACCGTATTCGATTGAGCCCAAATGGTTCGGACCAAATTATTCTTTTTGATTTTGGCGCGACACGAGAATACCCAAATGAGTTCATGAATGCCTATCGCCAAATGATCAAAGGGGCCGTTAACGGCGACGAAGTGCTATTTCGCAATGCCGCCATGGTACTTAATTTTATTCATCCTAGCGATGACCCCTCACTTCGGGCTCTTTTTGAGGAGTTTTGCTTTGAAACTGTCGAGCCCTTCTTAGAGCCAGAGGATCCCCGAGTCCCCCCAGGGTCTTTTGATTCAAGTGGTAACTATGATTGGAAGGCCTCGGACCTGCCGCAACGGGCCTCAAAAAAAATCATCACTGTCCTTCGGACTCATTCCTGGAGAACTCCGCCCCGAGAAATTATTTTTTTAGATCGAAAGACAGGGGGAGTATTTATATTTATGGGTGTGCTGCGGGCTCAGGTCCGGGGCCGCGAGGTGCTTTTAAAATACCTTGAGAATATTGCTGACTAAGCTCTGACTGAATCATCAATAAGAGTTTTTGAACGTCCACAGGCTTGCTCAAAACTTTAATGTCTAAATGCTGAAGGTCTTCATCAAAAATTTGTTGGTAGCCGGACCATAACATCAATGAAACTTTCGTGTTCATTTCCCGCACTTTTCGAGCAAAAGCAAAGCCAGACATCTCTGGCATTGAAAGATCCGAAATTATCAAAAAGTATTCACCCTGTCTTGCTGCAAAGACTTTCAGAGCTTCGATCGGATCAGAGAAGGCCTCTACACCAAGCCCCTCTGTCTCGAGCAGCTCCTTGATGAGGGATCCAATCTCTGGCTCGTCGTCAACGATCATCACTTTTGGAGCCTGCTTAAAGTCATATTGCATCGACAGATCCTTCTTTTCCTGCACACCAAGCACCGGAAAGAATATCTCAAAAGTCGTGCCCTGACCCAGCTCCTTTTTTATTTCGATGAACCCCTTGTGTCTTGTCACAATCCGCTGCGCCACCATCAAACTCAGATCCTGAGAGTCTAGGTTCAAATAATATTTTTCCTTATCAATGCGATCAGTAACAACTCCGGTTCCATATAAAAACCACCGAACGTAAGTTTGTCCGCGAATCATCGTTTTTCTAAGAGAAATTTTAATTTCGCCACCCTCCGCGCTTAAAGGATTAGCCAGGTGGATACATAAGTTTACAAGAACCTGCTGAATTTGATTTAAATCCGCAGAAATAATGATTTCGTCACAACCTCCCATGTTTAAACTCAGGCGAACCTGAGCTGGCAAGGTCGAACGTAAAAACCCTATAACTTCATGAAAGATATCCTTGATAGCAAGACTCTGCACCTGAAACTCTGTCCTCCGACTAAATCCGCCAATCTGCGAGACCAAGTGACGAGCCCGGTGACAGGCTCTTTTGATCGACTCTAAATAAGGCAAATGGCTATCAGATTTTTTATGCAGGCCTAACATTTTCTCAGTCGAAGCTAAAATAATCGCTATAATGTTATTAAAATCGTGCGCAACCCCCTCAGCAAGTGCACCAATTACTTCGAGTTTTTCTGATTGTCGCGAGCGATCTTCGATCTGACGTCTCAAGTTTTCAACTTCGATTCGAATCTCATCTGTACGAATGCGATCTAACTCGGCCCCTGCCCTAGGAGTAAAAACCGAGAGGATCGCCTGCAACAAGTTCATCTCGCGAATTTCTTGTTCGCTCGAAATTGTTAAAATCCCGCTCGAACGGCCTTCCGAGCCCTGAAGTACAACGCCCACGCAGGACTCTATTTTTGTATTAGTCAAAAAATATGTATTTGAGAAATTCTGGTAAGCTTTGTTCTTATACGAAAAACTACCGCCCGGCTTTAAATGCTCAAAGGGTGTTCCCTGGAGGTTGTACGAATAGTCGGCCCCCAAGTCGCCATCTCCGAAACTTACCAAACACTTTACGGTATTAAGATGCTCCGGCATCAAAACTCCCACCGTAATAGAATTTAGCTCAAATATTTCTAAAATTTGCCGGCATAACTCCCTTAAAAAATTCAGACCTGTCAGCGTTTCAACTGAAGAATTGATTTTTTGTATAAGTTCGTTTATTTTATCACGTTCATGTTGTGCGAATTCGACAGACTTCTGTCTTTTTTGCAGAAATCCAACAAAAAGCCCCAGAGAAAACATGAATATCAAAAACAAACTTCCGGCCACCTTGAGCAGTGAGTACCAACTTTTGAATAGCTTTTCTTTGGCGTAACCCACATAAATCAAGTCCCCGAATTCTGCATCGAATTTATAACATCCTATCTGATCGTTACCCACAACTCGGACCGACGAACCAAAAGACTCCTCCGAAGTCGCACGTGTTGGATTTAAAAAGTCGATTCTGCTTTCAATGAACACTTCCGGTTCGTTATGGCGATAAAGAACCTTTCCATCATCTCGATACATTATATAACTCATTGAATCTGGAATCTCGAGGCTCCGGTATATACTTTCAAAATCGGACCAGGGCTTGCTCACGCCTACAACTCCAGCAAAACGCCCCTCTTTTTTCAAAGTTCTAACGAGAACTATGACTTTTTGCTGATCAATCTTCGAAATGTATGTAGAAAGAATCGCATATCTCTTCTGAGTGCGGATATATTCGAATTCAGCATCATCCTTAAACGAAAATGAAGCTCCCGGAAAGTACGCGTTAC
>JAMIQD010000126.1:0-13535 GCA_035914755.1 Pseudobdellovibrionaceae bacterium
GATGGTTACCTTCGCAATACCCGCACCAATGACAATGGAGTCGATTTAAACCGCAATTTTCCCGCCAAAGACTGGAGCTCTGAAGCAAAGGCTCCTCGGTCTTATCCGGGACCACAGCCCGCAAGTGAAGCTGAAACCCAAGCACTGGTGAGCCTCATCAAAGCTGAAAAACCTCGACTCATTGTCCACTTTCACTCTTGGGAGCCTTGCGTTGTCTATACCGGACGAGGCGGCGAGGCCCCCTCCAAAATCATTGCCGCAAACTCGGGCTACGCAGTTCACGAGGACATTGGCTATCCGACGCCCGGAAGCCTCGGGCAGTACGGCTGGCTGGAGCACCAAATTCCCGTTGTGTGTATTGAAGAAAAAGACCATCTCCAGCTCGACTTGGTATGGACTCACTTTGAAGCTGGACTCAAAAAATTGATGACCACGAACTTTGAAACTTAAGGAATCCATGAGCTCCTTCAAATGCATCGCTTTTGACCTCGACGATACGCTCTTGGACACCAGCCAACTGCTCGTGCCCGTTGCAGCACGCCGAGCCTGCGAAGCCATGCTTGCCGCTGGCGTCGCAAGCGATATCGACATCTGTCTTCAGTGGCGAGCCATGAAAGCCTCGGAGCTATCCCATACAGAAATTTTCACGCAATTTATCAAAACACATGGCAGCCCCACCGCGGATTTAGCCCTGCAGGGAGCGCTGAAGGCTTTTTACAATCCCGAAGTCCCAGGGCATTTGCCGCTGATCGAAGGGGCCGAAGAAAATCTCAAGTTTCTCGCACAAAAATACTCTCTATATTTAGTCACCTCCGGTGAACCAGAAGCACAAGCAAAAAAAATTAAAGCTCTGAATGTCGAAAAATATTTTCGCAAAATCTATTTGGTGAACAATTTCAAACAAGAACAAAAAAAAGACGCGTTCACAGATATTTTGCGAATTGAAAAAATCCTTCCTAATGAACTCCTCAGCATTGGCAACCGGCTCGCACAAGAAATCAGGCAAGCAAAAATGTGCGGGGCTCACACCTGTTACTTTTGTTATGGAGAGCATGTCGGCGAAATCCCCACTCAGCGCGAGGACTACCCCGACTTCACCATCTACAAACACGCAGAACTAATACGAACCTGTGGACTTTAGGGGTTTACAAGATAGATAGGTAATAAATGCCTATTATATTTGACTTATCATATTTGATCACTTATACTCTTCAGAGAGAGGATTTTCATATGTGGAAAGTCTTTTTTTCTGCGATGGCAGAAAAAAATATCAGGGCGCTTATCGATGATGGGAGCCTCGTTCAAACTGATCGTGAAGTTATTGCAACCTGGATTAAGCAGATTCAGGAGTTTGGCCCAGAATCTTTGAGAACTGGATCTAATTTTTGGCATGATCATGATCTGTTTAATGATTGGAAGGGCTTCCGGGCGTCTGCCTTCAGCGTTAAAGGTCGGATTATTTATAAAGTCGAAGAAAAACGAATTATGGTCGTAGTGGTAAAGGTTACTACCGCCCATGACTACTCAAGGGAGTGACAATGAAAGAGCTAAATAACTTATTTGTTAAACCAACAACAACTGGCAAAATCATTAAGTCTTTCCGTACCAACTTTCGTATAACACAAAAGGAAATGTGCCATGTGGTTGGAATTACGGAAACGAACCTAAGTGCCATCGAAAATGATCGTCGTGAAATTGGCGTTGAATTAGCAACTCGTCTTGGAGCTTTTTTGGGTGTTCACCCAAGCATTCTTCTCTTCCCTAATGGTCAGGAAGCAGAGCTTCATAAGCACAAAAACATTATTCGAAAGGCCCAGCGACTTTTGGATAAAAAAATAAAGCAAGCAGGCTAGTCCTTAAACAGAAATTTTATTTTTTATGAAAATAAAGATTCCAGCTAAGAATTTCTTGTCTTGTATCTCGACACTGCTAGTGTTTTTCTTCGCTTCCTGTATTCAAAAACCAGTAGCCAACAATTGGCTCATAAATGAGCCTCCGATTGATCTTCATCTTAAATCAGATTTTAACTTCAATGATATTGAGGCTCTGAAACAAAAGTTAGCAAGTCTGGAGCCTTTGTCCAAAGAGGAAAAACGAGCTCACTTAGTAAAAATTCTCATCGCATTTAGTAGTCTTACAAAGAACATAAAAAATGGTGATCTCGAGTTTTTGCCATACACAAAAACAAAAATAGAGCTTTCATCTTTTTGTGCATCTTCGCGCAAAGCCGTTCCAGATAGCAATGAAATATTTGAATGGGTTAGCAATCCTCTCGAAATCCCCCTATTGAAGGAGCTTCTTCGTTTCGACTCCAAAACTAACCATAAATACTCAACGGAAATTCAAGAAATTTTGTGGAATCTCGAAAATAAAACATATTATGAAAACTACCCTGAAAACTTAAAAAATATTATTAATGAAGTCTCCGCTTCCGCAAGAATCACGCTACCATCTCGGGTAAAAAGCCAAATTTCATATGAAGTTATTCCCAATGAAGTCTTGAAGTCAGTTGAGTTTATAGAGGGAGGCTTCTCATCGTTCGATGAAATAAAGCAAGCACTTGAGAAAAGAGCCTCAAAAGCCTCACTTCCAGAAATGCACTTTGCATCAAAAATTCCGAACACTGATATTTTAGCCTCAACAAAAAGCAATGGCTATGAATCTCAAATTATTACGTTCTACAATCCAACAAATAAATCAGTCCGTATAAATGTGGGCGAGTATCACCTACGTTCGAGCAGATCAGATGTACAGCCGGTGATCATAGCGTCAACGGCACCACACATCAATGAATCACAAAGACTGCTAGAAGCCGCGGCTCTAAAGTTACTAGGATATTTTGCATCAAAATACCCCTCTCTAAATGCCTCAGAAAAAAGACTCGCTAAAGAACGTCCTATAGATGCCGCCATAGTATTTTACAACGCTACAATTGCTGAACAAAATGCCGATCGATTTTTTCCAAAGTCTAGCCGTAATGGCGAAGGAGATGCCTTTAGGCATTTCGTTTGGTCAGCACTAATAACACGAGATCTCGGAGAGAAGTCTGCTCAGGATTTCCTAAACGCTCATGAATTGTCCCCAAATCAGGCGGCCGCCGAAAAAAACATGGATGAGTTCAATAATACACTAGGAATAAAAATAGCGGCCGAACTTGGAAAGCAAGGCAATTTTGAGAATCAAGAATTATTCGACCGCGCACTTGAAGACATCAAGCTGGGAAAGCTAAAAACATTAGGCAACGCAAAGTGACAACGATATTAAAGACCTTTTTCAAAATCTCACTAAAAGTCGTTGCAACGACAACAGTTCTACTCGTCTTATTTTTTTGCTTCTATTGGTATAATAACCGGCTTTTTTTATTTGAAACTCGAATATTATGGCCACAACGCAGCTTTAATGGGTCTTTGTTTAAGACCGGAAACACATCAGACAGAGCATCTATGGCTGCTGATCTTATTGAGAAAATGACGCTAATTGGCGCCGACTGTAAAGGTATCCCAGAAACACTGGGAGAGCCGAACGGAGACTATTACCATACCGAATCCAACTACACTTATCGACTTACCGATAAGGATACTGCTAACTGGATACTGACCTTTGTCTGCAATGATCATGGAAAAATTGCACATGTTTTTATAAGAAAAAGCTGCTGTTCTGTCTCTCAAGATATTTTATTTTGGGGCCTTAAGACGTTACAATCTCTGTTCATATTATAAATGCAAAAACCCCTTCCATTGTCCAGGTCCTCTCGCTCCTCAATTACAAATAAACTTCTGCCATTCTGCTTATATTTCCGTAAAATCAAATTCATGCGCACGATGAAAACAAGTTTTTTACTGATCGGACCATGGGAAGAGAGGCTCGTCGACTTGGGCTCTCAAATTCTTCCAGACCTCTCTCAAGCCCTGACCTGGAGCAAAGAGGCAGTCTGCGACGTCGTGGCCCTGTCTATCACTTCGATTCTCGAAAAAAAATTCTCGCAGTTTTACCTGCAAGTTTTAGATCATAATCCCGCGGCCCAGTGGATCGCCGTCGTGCCCAAGAACTTTGCCCCGGCACAACTCATAGAAATTCATGAGCAGTACCCCTTATTTCGGGTAATTTCGTCTTATCAAGAAACAGATATTGAGGCTCATTTTTTTAGCGCTCTCGAAGAAGTCAATCGCCAGAAGCAAGACAAAAACCTCGAAAAATTAATTCGTGAGCAAAAAGAAAAGCTTACTCGCCTGCAAGTTGACCTAGAACAGCGAGTAGAAAAGCGAACTAAATTTTTAACTGAAGCCCGCCGCAAACTGTATATGACCAACGTGCGCATTGAAGGTCTAAAAAATGCTCTTATGGCCGTGCACAAAGCCGGATGCTTGGTCGAAATTGAAAAACTCCTCAATGAGTCCATGGCCTCGACTGTGCAGACATCGTGGATTCGAATATTCTTTTCGCCGCAGGATAATTTATTTTCGGAGCAAGTTGAAACAAAGTTGAATTTTACTCAGCAACGAGTTCCCTTATTTCGCGAACACGAAAAAATTGGCTCGATTTTTTTTATGCGCCCACCAGATCGTCCCTTTGTTCGCGATGAAGTTGACTTTTTAAATCGCGTGGCCGAAGCGGTGTCTTTAGCGTTGGTGCGAATTCAAAAGCTCGAAGAATCTGCCGAGCTCAAAAATCAATGGGAAGCAACCTTTAATGCTGTTTCGGATCCCGTCGCTATTATTGACTCTAACTACGACATCATTCAGGCAAATTCAGCGATCACGGATCACCACCCGGGCCCAATCATGGGCAAAAAATGCTACGAAGTTCTGTATAAAAAGTCAGCTCCTTGCGCCAACTGTGAGCGCGGGCACCGGTTCCGCCTCGAAGAGCCTAAAAATCACCATGTGGCTTCGTACGAAGTATTCAGTCAAAGCCTCGCTCTCGATCCACAAAAGCCAGCTGTTTTTGTAAATATCTACCATGATATCACTCAGCGACTTCTTTTAGAAAAGCAGCTGCTCGAAACAGCGAAGCTTGCAGAACTTGGGACCATCGGAAGCAGTATCGCACACGAATTAAACAATCCGCTCGGCGGAATTCTTTCGTTTGTTCAGCTTATAAAAATGGATCTCCCCAAAGACCACCCTTTGTACCCCGACATTCTCGAAATGGAGGCTGGAGCCCTTCGTTGCAAAGAAATTATTCAAAATCTTTTAGGCTTTACCCGAAATCCGAACGTTGATGAAATCACTGATCTGGATCTTCGAGACGTTATCCGAAGAGCTTATAAAATTATCGAATTACAAGTAAAGTCGCAGGCCATTGAGGTCCTTCTAAACTTGCCCGAAGCCTCTTGCCCCGCTCGTGGCCATTTTAATTTGCTTTCACAAGCGATCAAAAATATTTTGCAAAGTGGCTTTGATGCCATCGTTGCCCGTCGCGAAAAAGATCCTTCTAGCTTCAAAGCTCACCTCGAAGTCCGTCTCGAAACGACGACGGATAAGTATATTGTTTCGGTTAAAAATAATGGCGAAAATTATGCAAAAGAAAGTGCCGGCCTTGGAATCCCCGTCGCCTCGCAAATCGTCGAGGATCATGGTGGCAAGTTGGAAATTTCTTCCTCGACCAAACACGAGACATTGGCAAAAATTTCCTTTCCTCGTCCAGTTTTGAGGTCCTGAAAGCCTTTGCCCAAGCTGATTTTTTGACAGTCCCGTCAAAAATCAATTAGTCTAAATAAAGCAACTCGAAGAACCCACCAAGGAAGGAAGGTTCATGCGCACTCATCGCGTTTTAATCCTGGATGATGAATCAAGCTTACGGACGGCCCTGTTCCGTGTCTTAGATAGAAAAGGACTTAACGTCATTACAGCCAACCGCATCGAAGAAGCGAAGCTTCTTTGCCAAGGAGATACCGCTATTGATCTAGCAATCGTGGATTTGAATCTCCCAGATGGTGATGGCATTGAATTCATGACTCACCTCAAAGCTCTCTATCCCTCGATCGAGGTAATAATACTCACGGGCCACGCCACCATAGAGGCCGCTGTGCGCGCTACACAAAAAGGCGCCTTTCATTTTGTCACAAAGCCATTCAATTTAGATGAACTTATTGTTCTTGTAGATCGAGCTCTCACGCACAAACAGCTAACACAAGAAAATCAGCAACTGCGCAGTGAACTTCATCGAAAATATAAGTTTGATCAAATCATCGGAACCAGCGAACAAATTCAAAGCGTTCTCCACCTCGTCGAAAAAGTGGCCGATTCTGATTCGACAGTGCTTGTGCACGGCGAAACAGGGACCGGAAAAGAGCTTATTGCTAGAGCGATTCACTACAATTCGCCTCGCGCCAGCGGACCTTTTATCCCAATCAATTGCGGCGCTATCCCCGCAGAGCTTCTGGAGAGCGAGCTGTTTGGCCATGTGAAGGGAGCCTTCACCGGCGCCATTGCCAATCGTGTAGGTCGCTTCGAAATGGCTGACTGCGGAACAATATTTTTAGATGAAATCGGCGACATGGATCCAATTCTTCAGGTTAAACTGCTTCGCGCACTTCAAGAAAAATGCTTCGAGCCTGTCGGCAGCGCAAAAACAGTTCAAATCAATGTGCGTGTCATCGCGGCCACAAACGTCAATCTAGAAGAAGCTGTTGAGCTTGGAAAATTTCGTGAAGATTTATTTTACCGTTTGAATGTTATTCCAATTCACATTCCCGCTTTGCGTGAAAGAAAATCCGACATTCCAATTTTATTAAAACACTTTATGGATATTTTTGGAAAAAACAAAGGCCGCAGCCTTACCGGCATATCTGAAGAAGCTTTGGAGTGCCTTGTGTATTATCCTTGGCCTGGAAATATTCGAGAGCTTGAAAATTTAGTAGAGAGAATGACCATCCTCAAAGGCCAGGGCCGTTTAGAGGTCGTCGATCTTCCTTTGAAATACAAGTCTGGCAAGTCCATCACTCAAGAGGTAGGTGTAGTGGATATTCCTGAAGCTGGATTGGATTTTAATACCGCCGTGGATGTTTATGAAAATGCGCTTATTTTGCGGGCGCTTGAAAAAACGGGTTGGAATAGAAATCAGGCGGCGATGCTGCTCAAACTCAATCGCACGACCCTTGTCGAAAAGATTAAAAAGAAAGGCCTTCGTCCACCAGATGGTACGATCGAGATTTAACTCGGTCGTAACTTATCTTTGACACGCTTGAGACGAAGCCACAACTCCTATGCCCTGAAAAATCATTAGCTGGTCACCAGAAACCGTCGTCGCCAATTGAAAGGTATCGCCTTCTTCTGGGATGGGATTGCCAATTGTTCCTTGAGGAGCGGTGATTACATACTGCGTGGCTTCTATTACGTGGTCGCCAACGATTCTCGTGACCTTTTGAAGGTTCATGGCTTTGCGCGCCTGAATCTTGTAGTCCATTCGAGATCCGTCGATGATCATTGTCATCGTCTCGCCGTCCATGCGAATCTCGTTGACGCTCTTAACTCCATTCACGCTACAAACGGTCATCGATCCTTGTTGACCAAAAGCTGAAGAAGTTGCGAGTAATAATAGTGTTGAAACAACCATGTTTTTCATAGGGTCTCCTCTTTTGAACGTTCACGTTCGGCATTCTTAGGTAGCAAAGTTCGGACCAACTTTGACAAAGCTCAAAGCTGGTAATTTTGAAAGGAGCCTAAAAACGAGAGGTCGCTTTTACGCAAAAAGGCATCTTGTTAAGCCTTTTGACAAAATTTACTTTTTATTTCCAGCCATGATGCAAAGAAATTCAAACATAACATCAACACCAATTAGAGATGTCATACCGGCATGGTCAAACGGCGGCGAGATTTCTACCACGTCTCCCCCCACCAAGTTAGGCAAATTTAAAGCGCGGAGGATGCGTTGAGCCTCGTAGCTCGTCATCCCCCCTGGAACGGGAGTGCCCGTACCAGGAGCGTAGGCGGGATCCAAGCAGTCCACATCAAAACTGATATACGCTGGCGTGCTATCAAAGACTGGCAGTCTTTTGCAAAATTCAGCAATGGTCGTGTCTCGTAGGTCATCCATAGACAGCACGCGAATCCCATTTTTACGAGCAAATTCCAAATCATCACTGGCCGCAAGTGGGCCGCGGATACCAATCTGAAGCATTTTTTTGGGGTCGACGAGCCCCTCTTCAACAGCATGCCGAGCAAAAGCGCCATGATGATACTCACATCCCCAAGCTGCGGGGGAGGTGTCTAAGTGAGCATCAAAGTGGATGAACTGCAAAGGCCGGCCATGAGCTTTTCGCAGCGCACGCAGAACTGGCAGCGTCGTCGAATGATCTCCCCCACAGGCGATAAACTTTTTCTTTTTCTGCGCTAATTGAAAAACATAAGCTTCGATTTTCTCATAGGTTTGTTTTTGATCTATTGGAACCGTTGAGCAGTCTCCGATATCCGCCACCTTTAACTTCTCGATCCAATTGAGTTCACGAGACATATGAAAGCCGCGTCCCAGACTCGACATTTCGCGAACAGCGGAGGGCGCAAAGCGAGGGCCTGGGCGGTACGAAACCCCACCATCATACGGAATGCCAAACAAGCCCACTTCGTAATCCGCTTCGACCGGAACGTGGGGCAAGCGAAAAAATGTTTTGATAGCGGAAAACCGGGGGAACTCACGACCACTGAGGGGCTTGTAATCCATCTTTAACTCTCCTGCTAGATTTTGATTATTAGCCAAAAAGGATTTGGAAACAATCGGATTATATCCTACCATCCGCCCATGCAAGGAGGCCTCACCTGGACGACCATGGTCAACTGCTAAAGTGGTACCAAGAAAATAAACGCGATCTGCCCTGGAGAAAAAGTAAAAATCCTTACTCCATTTGGATATCCGAAGTTATGTTGCAACAAACAACAGTTGTGGCGGTGATTCCCTACTTCGAAAAATTTCTCAAAAAATTCCCAACCGTGCATGACCTTGCCAAGGCTCCCGAAAGTCAAGTGCTCGAAGCTTGGGCCGGTTTGGGTTATTATTCGCGGGCTCGCAATCTTCATAAGGCGGCGAAAATTATTTCGCAAGAAGGTTTCCCGACAACTGCTGAAAAACTTATAGAGCTGCCCGGCTTTGGTCCCTACACCTCGCGAGCGGTCGCCAGCATAGCCCATAATGAGTCTGTCGGGGTTCTTGATGGAAATGTCATTCGTGTGCTCTGCCGAAAATATGGCAAAAAACTCGAATGGTGGAACTCAAAGGCCCGCGATGAGTTGCAAAAGATGTCAGATGGCCTCGCTCAACAAGGTGCACCTGCCGAGATCAACCAGGCCCTGATGGAGTTAGGCGCAACACTTTGTACGCCGCAAAAAGTGACCTGCCTTTTATGCCCTTGGACCAAAACCTGTATTGCGCGCAAAAAAAATCTTATTGACGCCTTGCCCTTGAAAAAGCCGCGCAAAAAAAGCGAAGTTTGGATCTGGCAGCCAGAGGTCCATATTAAAAAAAATCAAGTCGCCCTGGTCCAAAATAATTACGCCCCGTTTTTAAAAGGCCAGATGATTTTTCCTGGTAAGGTCCTGACCTCTGCGGAAAAGCCAAAAAAATTTGATGTTAAACACTTTATCACTCATCATGATATCTACATTCAAATACACAAGGATTTCCCTCTAAAATATTCTGCCAAAAAAACAAAATGGGTGGAATTAAAAAATTTGAAGCAGGTAAATCCTTCGAGTTTACTAACCAAAGTTCTAAAAAAGGTGGAAGCTACGTGAGATTGTTTTTTCTGTGTGGATTGTGCTTAACTTTGCTTTCGTGCCAGTCCAAGCCAAAAAAGACAGAACTGCCAGCAGAAGTTGATTATCTGCAATCAAAAGACGCCGGAGTTATTCTTGCGCAAGGCTACAACCGCTCCGCGGTTTTTTCGGATGACGGCGATAAGATTTATTATGTCAGCAAAAACCGCATTGGTCATAAAAACTCGCAAATTCACGAGTATGATCTCTTTTTGCAAACAGATCGTCGCTTGACCTTTCAGGATGGAGAGGTCTTCGCCGTAATCCCTCTCAACGATCGCCAAATTATTTATTCATCAAATACGGACGAAATCAAAGAAGCCCCCTTCACCAAAGACGATGACCCTCGTTATCCAAAGTCTGAAATTTATCTGAGTGATCTCTTAGGTTCTGAAATCACGCGGCTGACCAATAGTCCAGGGTTTGACGGCGAGATGCTTTGGGTGCCCGCAAAAAAACAAGTTTTGATGACCTCTGTTCGATCGAAAATTCCTGGACTTTATTGGCTCAATCTCGAATCAGAAAAAGTGACACCCTTTGCTGTAAATAAAGAAAAACCACAAAGATCAGCAGCGCTGTCTGTAGATGGTAAGTTTATCTATTGGATCGAAGAAGACCCCAAGACGCAAACAAACAGCATCCTTTTCTCCTCCCTCCAAGGAAAGACACATTCTGTCTTTAGAACATTGACCGGCACTACCGCAAAGGTTTTGCCCTCTAAAGGGAATCAGGTGATCTATAGTTGGCTGCCAGAAAAGGCCGATTACTACCAGATCGATATCTACGACAGCGCAAAGAACTGCACTCAAACTCTTTTAAAAAGCAAACTTCAGTTTGGTGAGCCTCAGTTTTCTGTGAAAAATCCGAATGTTATAATTTTTAGAGTTTCAAACAACGACAAGAGTCAAATTTACAGGTGGCAATTGCCGATAGATCTTGGGCCTTGCAATGAGCAAGTCCCCTCAGATACAATGTCAAAATGAAGACAGCTTTTTTTGTCATCCTTGCTTTTTCATGTTTAGCTTTTGCGGCTCCACATCCGGCAACGAGCACCTCTACACTGATGGATCCTCAATACGGCCATTTCTTTCAGAGCCAAGGGTTTCTCCTTAAAACTGCTGGAACTGACTGGTTACCCACTCCGCAAAACGAAGACTCCTTGTTCGATGCCGTGCGCTTTACTCCCAAAGGAAAAGTTGATTCGACAGCCTCTATTTCAGTTCGAACAGATACTCTTTCTAAGCAGAATAATCTAGAAACCTATGCAAAAAAGTGGATGCGGGATTACCCTAGCTACGGATTCGAAGTCCTAGGTGCAAAATCCTTTGCCATTGCTGACGGGCCAGGCCTTGTCGTTGATATGATCCAAAAAAATCGAAACCAACAGATTCGCCAAGTCATTCTTCAAAAAGACCGCCGAGTTGCGATTCTTACCTGCTTGGACAACCGCCGCGACTTCCAAAAAACACTCGCAGCCTGCAACCAACTGGTTAAAAACTTCGAGTGGAGTTCGTCTCCAACAAAGACTCTAACTCCGACCAACGTGAAGTAAATCTAAAAACTCAATTTGACCTGCCTCTTCGCGCATTTTTTTGTCACGCGAGTGCCCAAATACGGCACTCATCTCAGCGCCTAATGCTCTGTTGGGGCCCAGAACCTCCTATATTCGTTTTCGCGTGTTGGCACCTCCGTTGCTGGTTGGATGGTGTTGACGAACGTAATGGAGGATTACAAATGGACTTCTTTTTATCTTTAGCACGCGGTTTTACTTCTGGTGATGCCATCTGGATGTGGGCAATTTTAGCAGCTCAAATAGTCTCTATGGCCATTATCGTTGAGCGCGCCGTCGCTCTTTTTGTAAATAGAAAGGTCAATCAAAAGGCCCTTTCAAAGTCACTGGCCGAAGATATTCGCGCTGGTAACTTGGACAAAGCTCTGCGCCGATCACAACAAATTGGCCGTACAGAACCTCTTGGCGTTGTCGCTTCGGCGGGAATTCAAGCGGCGATCGATATGGGTGGTAAAGAAGAAATCCAATTAAAAATGGATGAAATTCTTCTCGAAGAATCTTCGCGTGTTGAAAAGCGCATTGGCTTTTTGGCAATGTTTGCAAACGTCGCGACTCTCCTAGGACTCTTAGGAACAATCACAGGTTTGATTCACGCCTTTGCTGGAATCTCAAATGCCAATGCCGCACAAAAAGCGTCGATTCTTTCTCAGGGTATCTCCCTGGCAATGAATACAACTGCTTATGGCCTGATCGTCGCAGTCCCTGCTTTGATCATGTATGCAGTCTTACAAAACCGCGCGACCCGTCTCACGGACGATTTGAATAAAGCAGCCTTAAATTTATTCATTCAACTGGGATTTCACTACACTCCCGTGAGTGACAAAAAACAAAAATAGCTTTTTTCTTTCTTAAGACTGTCAGGAGCACGTTATGAAAAAAGATCTTAATTTTGAACTAAATATTTTACCAGTGCTGGATATCTTGTCAGTCTTGATTTGCTTCTTGCTCTTAACCGCTGTGTGGATGCACCTTGGAACTATAGATACAAAGCAAGCCATAGGTGATAACGCCGCCTCAGGAGAAAAAAATCCTCCTTCGCTTTGGGTCACGCTTGCAAAAGATGGATCTATTCAACTCTCCTTAAGAGATGTCACTAAGGCAAAGTCTCTCGAGGACAGCATCTCGAAGTTATCCACGGGCGTGAATTGGGCTGCGCTTGAATCAAAAATTCAAGCTCTGAAAGAAGAACTTCCAGATCTTCGCACAACTGTCGTTCGCCCCGAGGCTCAGACTTCTTACGGTGACGTGATTCGAGTTATGGACCAGTTAAAAAAATATCAATTTGAGGGAGTGGGCTTGTCCCCTCTAGGGTAGGTTTTTATGAAAAAATCATCTCTCGTTACTCAGCGCAAATCTCCCCTCCTTGCCGCGATGTCTTTGAAAGGCTCTGGCAAAAGCCAGGGACATGGTGCCGGCAAAGAGTTGGCATTAGCGCTTCCTCTGACTTCACTAATCGATGCCTTTTGCATCATTGTTATTTACCTTTTGATTGGAACACAATCCGGCGGGGTCGAAACAAACGTTTCTTCAAAAATCACCCTGCCCGGCGCTGAAACTGGCGTTTCAATCGAAAAAGAGATTGCGACCTTAAGAATTGAAAAAGGGAATTATTTTTTAGACGAAAAGTTGATTCCGAAAAGCGCATTGGCCGCAAAGCTCGCAGAACTTAAAACAAAAGCGGTCCAGTCTGTTGAGCTGATGGTTCAAGCTGACACCAATATGGCCTATGCCGATTTAGATCCTCTTTTGCGCGCTGGCTCTGAAGCTGGAATAGAAAACCTTCGCTTCGCGGTGACACCTACAAGATGAAAACTTTAATCCGAATCTTCACTCTTAACCTGATCTCTCTGGGCACACTTCTCGGAAGCTTTTCTTTTGCAGAAAAGATGAACTCATCGACTCAGGATCAGGTCATTGAACGGATGGAGCGACTCAATTCAAATCTCGACAAAAACGACCCCGCATGGATCCCCAGTCAGCAGCGTTTGGCCGATTTGCTTTCTGAGAGAGCCCGCACCCGTTTTATGCAAGAAGTAGAGGCCAACTGCCAAACATGCAAGGGTTCAGCAAAAGACCGAATCCAAGCCATTCATATATACGAAGAAATTCTTAAAAACGTCTCTTTGAACGACAATAGTATTATCTTGTTTCAACTAGCCCATCTTCACGATATGGCGGGTCAGATTGATAAAGCTATTGAGCTTTTTGAACGCATT
>JAMIQD010000127.1:0-2178 GCA_035914755.1 Pseudobdellovibrionaceae bacterium
GGTATTACGAAAGGGCCCATGGACGTTTTTTCAGAAGCTTTACTCTGCCTGAAAACGTGGATGCAAAAAAAGTAGAGGCTATTTTTGAAGATGGAGTCCTGCGATTGGTCCTGCCAAAAGTGGAAGTGCAGCCAAAGCAAGAGATCAAAATTCAATCTGGACAGCCGCATGGATTGATTGAGAGATTTTTACATCGCGAAAAGGCAGTTAAATCAGAAGCCAAGCCAGAGTCTGAGTCTGAAAAACACTAAAAGAAAACGATTCTAAAACGAAGGGGTTCCAGTCAGGAGCCCCTTGTCTAGTTATATGCCGGCGTTGGAGATCTGTTGCGCTGCCTCACCAACGGTTTGAAGATCAAAAAGACTTGAAATCGAGAAGCGACTTTCTTTAGCGTCCTCGAGAACATAGCTCAGATACCAAAGCAGATCGTCGGTGGTAATTATGCCGACGACATTTTCAGTCTTATCCGCGATCAGCAGACTTGAAATTTTGAGCTCTAACATTTTGAAGATTGCCGATCTCAACGGCGAGTTCTGGTCGACATAAACAACGGGAGAAGCCATGACATATTCGACAGGGATTTTATCGGGACTTTTAATGTAGTTGAGATCCCGCTGCGAAAGGATTCCGATAATCTCATCATCCTTGTTAACGACAGGAAGGTGTCGAAAACGCTTTCGTTGCATAATATCACACGCCTCACTGAGCGGTGAACCGGCTAAAATCGTAACTAAATCGCTAGTCATAACTGCACTGGATTTGGCTTGCATGACGCCCTCCCATATTCAGCCTCAAGCATTGCAAGAATGGCGCCAGCTTTAAATTGCTTAGCTGCAGATAGTCGGGACAAATTGTCTCAACTACTGCAATTTAGCAGCTTTTGGATGTGGCATTTTGTCTCTTACTGGTGGGGTTAGTCCTCGAGATGGTCTTCGCCATCATCTTGAATAAATCCGAACTCCCGCTCTTTTCTATAGAGGGTGCGTCGATTGATTCCGAGAATCTGAGCGGCCTTTTCTTTTTTTCCACCTGTTTTTTCTAAGATCAGCTGAATGTAGCGTTTTTCTAAATCAGTCAATGTTGGGGAGTCTGTCGTTGCACGACCGAAAAAGTGTTCAGAGGAGGTTTGATCGCTGTCCGGAATATCCGCGGCATCTATTTGAGAAGTGCGAGTAAGAACCACCAGACGCTCAATCATGTTTTCAAGTTCGCGGACATTTCCCGGCCAGGTCAGGCTCATCAGTTTCTGCATGGCTGATTGGGTAAAGCCAACAACTTTTCCGCCGTTAAGAGCTGAGTACTTTCGCAAAAAATGATGGGCAAGGAGGGGAATATCCTCGAGGCGGTGTCTTAAGGGAGGGACTACAATCGGGATGACGGCCAAGCGATAATAAAGATCTTCGCGGAATGTTCCATTGAAAATGGCTTTTTTAAGATCTTTGTGGGTGGCGGCTATAACTCGCACATCGATGTTTCGATTTTGATTGCTACCGACAGGTTTGATTGTGCGGTCTTGTAAAACGCGGAGGAGTTTGGCCTGAAGTGATATATTCATGTCTCCGATTTCATCCAAAAACAAAGTTCCGCCATCTGCCTCTTCAAAGAGACCCTTCTTATCGCCAGTAGCTCCCGTAAAGCTACCCTTAACGTGACCGAAGAGTTCAGACTCGAGCAGGTCCTCGGGAATGGCTGTGCAGTTGATGGCGATAAAAGGTTTTTGTGATCGAGGGCTGCGTGTATGAATAGATCTGGCGACAACCTCTTTGCCAGATCCACTTTCGCCCGTGATCAAGATGCTTGCATTAGAAGATGAGACTCGCTCGATAAGATCGAAAATACTGCGCATGGCCGTGCTTTTGCCGATGATATCCTGGAAGCCCCAGGATTTTCGAATCTCTGCGGACAGCGCTTGATTTTGTACTTTCAAGCGGTAATAGCTGAGTGCTCTTTCTATTGTTAGAGAAAGCTCATTCAACTTGAAGGGCTTTGTGATGTAATCGAAGGCGCCTCGGCGCAAGCCCTCCACGGCAGTTTCCACGGTTGCGAACGCGGTCATTATAATTACAGGAAATTGATTTGGCAGGCGCCGTACTTGTTGCAAGAGATCTAGGCCATCGAGTTCTGGCATGCGAAGATCTGTCAACAAGAGTTCGGTCCCCAGAGCATCAAGCCCTCCTG
>JAMIQD010000128.1:0-9864 GCA_035914755.1 Pseudobdellovibrionaceae bacterium
CTCTTTGTCGCTCTCTGGGGAGCAGGAGTCCCCTCAGTGAGTGCGGAGAATAGTGAAGCCCCAAAAGGCGTAGCTCTTGAGAAGCAGACAGAAGACTTTATCCGGCAATACATGGAAAACTCTAGACAGTACTCTTTAGAGATTTTGCAAAAAGTTCCTTTGGATCTAACGCCTGAAGATAAAAAACGCCTAGACGCCTATCTCAATCAAGCACTCATCAGTGCAAAGTATGCATCTCATTGGAACGATAAGTATCTTAAAAACCCAGCTCTGAAACAAACGCTCAAAGCAACCGTCGTAGATCCTACAGTTCGAATACTAGAACAGGCCCAAATTCGCATGAAAAACATCTATCCCGAAGGCTCTGTCACCAAAACTTCTGACACTGAACTAGGTCAAGTTAAACAGGCCGAGCTGGGAACCAATCGCCTTGATCAGGCGCCAAGCTTGTATGTCGACTACGAGAAACGCGAGAACATCCTCCTTGCCGCAACAACACCCACAAAAGAAAGAACGGACAAATCCAAAACTACAAAGAAGGCAACTCAAAGCAAAACTGAAGGCGAGCGAGAGGTCGCCGAAGTATTTAATAAAATGTATTACCGCTGCATGTATGCTGGGTTCGTGATTAAGTCCGACCCCTGCGTAGCACCCAAAAAAGTCCCTTGGAATTTGACTGGCATTAACTTGGATAAGTTTGAGTGTACGCAGGACACCGTGATGTGCAATCCGCTTCTGTTTGGAGTGAATGTCTCTAGCTGCGATTGGAAGTCCGCAAAAGAAAACCCAGATAAAATTAAAGAATGTCTACTTGAGAGCAAACCCGTTTGTACACCTCGCGACTCTGCCGCGACTAAGAACTGTGCGAAATTGAGCAACACAGATGTCGCCCTCGAAACGGCGGTCTACTTAAACAAAAATAGCAAAGATAACGAAAAGGTATTTGCCGAATTTGGAACGCAATTTACACAGCTTTGTGATGAGAAAATGATTAACTACAACAACTACGGAAAAAAGCGACGAAGCACCTCTAGCAGAGAAACGATCCGCCGAGATATCGAAGTCACTTGCGAAAACGCTCGCAAGCGTCTCAAAGAGGTGACCTCTACATACCGTTCAATAAAAGATTCCTTAAAAAAGCAAGACGCTTCATCGCAGAAAGGCGCCCATTAAACTCTGGGGCCTTGCTCCTCAATGAATTTCGCATGCAGACGCTGAATCGCCAACGAGCCCTGGTCTTCATTCACAATAAAACAAAAATTGTGTTTGCTGGCACCAAGGCAAATCATTCTCACGTTGATATCCGAAATGGTTTCAAAGATCTGTTTACTCAAGCCCGCTGTGTGGTTGATATTATTTCCGATAAGAGAAACAAGCGCCAGATTGCCTTCGACATTAACGTCAGCGATCTCCGAAAGATCTGCGATAAGTTTTTTATTTAAAAGGGTCGAATCGTCCAAAGTTACACTGACCGAAATTTCTGACGTAGTGATCGCGTCGATACTCACCTTGTGATCATTAAAGATTTTAAAAATCTGATATAAAAATCCATGGGCATGCAACATCTCCGGAGTCGTCAGTGTCACCAAAACCTGATGACTTCGCAGAGCCAGGGCTCTGATCAGGGGTTGAGCCTTTACTTCTTTTCGAACCCAGGTCCCCCTTGCCTCCGCATCGAAACTTGAGCCTACAAAAACAGGAATATTTTTGCGTATTGCTGGAAGCAATGTCGCCGGATGCAGAACCTTCGCCCCGAAGGTTGCTAGCTCTGAAGTCTCCTTAAAGGAAATTTCATCAATCGGTCTTGCGGCAGGACAAAGCCGAGGATCTGTTGTCGCAATTCCCGCGACATCTGTCCAGATTTCAAGAATATCTGCGCCCACCCCTTCGGCTAAGATTGCCGCAGAGTAGTCGCTGCCGCCCCTTCCTAAAGTGGTCGTCATTCCGTCCTCAGTCATGCCAATAAAGCCCTGGGTCACAAGAACGGTCCTATTCGAAGAAATTAAAGGGGTGATCTTCTGACCGCAAAGCTTGATGATTTCTTCTGTCAAAGGCCTCGCTTTTCCGAACACTTCGTCTGTCCTTAATACTTCGCGCACATCAAAAAGTTGAGGGGTTTTGTCTGAGCGATGACTTTTAAAAAACTGAGAAAGAGCCTCTGCAAACAATACCGAAGACATTCTCTCACCTAAACTCATGAGGGTGTCCATGGCCTTCGTTGAACAGTCTCGAAGCAAGTAGACACCCTTTGCAATGCTCTCCATCTCATTGAAAAGAGTCTCTAAAATATCGCTTGAGTTTGCAGACAACTTTAGATCCTCAGCAATTTTTAAATGCCGGTGGCGGATCTTAGCAAGCACCCCCTCGGTTTCAACCCAAGGTTTGACCTGAGAGGATTTGCCTAGAGCAATAAGATCATTGGTTGTCCCAGAAGTCGCAGAGACGACCACCAGAGATGAATTTTGTTTTTGTACAACGGCAGCACTACGAAGCATGCAGCTCGCATCCCCCATAGAGGTTCCACCAAACTTTGAAACGATCAATTGAGACATTCGAAAATTCTCCGAAAAGTTTTTATTTCAGATGGGATTCACAAATAGTTTTAAAAGAAGCGACTTCTAATGAGGCCCCTCCCACTAAGAAGCCATCGACGTGATCAATTGCTATAAGGCCCGCGGCATTGTCCGGCTTAACACTGCCGCCGTACAATACCGGAGCAGTAAAACCCAAATCAGACAAGATATCATAAACATCTTGATGCGTCTGTCGAACCTGCTCGGGACTTGCAACACGACCTGTACCAATAGCCCAAACAGGTTCATATGCGACCACGAGATTTTTTGTTTTATCAGCCTTTTTTAGCCCCTGGGCCAACTGAGCTCGTAAAACTTCTTTGGTCGTGCCAGCATCCCTGTCTTGGAGCGTTTCCCCAATACAAAGCATTGGCACCAGATCTAAGCTTTGAGTAAATGAGACCTTGTCAGCAATCATCAGATTATTTTCCGAAAATATTTGGCGCCTTTCACTATGGCCGATCAATACATACTTTCCGCCGAGCTCCTTAACAACTGCTACTGAGTTCTCGCCAGTAAAAGCTCCTTGAGCAAGAGAATAAGCATTTTGAACGCCAAAGCTGAGTTCATAATTAGCATTCAAATGCTGAATAGCTAGGCTCGCTGCTTCTAGAGAAATTGCGGAAGGAAAAAAAACCACTTCATTTTTACTGCCGACAAAAACTTTACTCCACTCCTTAAAAAAGTCGCGACTTTGCCCAGGGCTCTTAAAAAGCTTCCAATTGGCAGCAAAAATCTTTTTCATCTTAAGTTCTCACTTTGGTTCTCAAGACCTCTAAACCCGGCAATTTATCTCCTTGAAGATATTCAAGACTGGCTCCACCGCCGGTAGAAATATGGGTCATCTGGCTTGCAAATCCAGAAGCTTCAGCCGCAGCGGCAGAATCTCCTCCGCCTACAATTTTATTACCAGAATTTTCTGCAAGAGCTTTGGCAATTGCAAAAGTACCCTTCGAAAACTCTGGAGTCTCAAAAACTCCCATCGGACCGTTCCAAAATACAGTGGCAGCCTCATGCAGGGCCGCAGAGTAGAGACTAATGGTCTTTGGACCGATATCCACGCCCAACTCAATCTCAGAAATATTAACATCGCTTGTGATTCGGGCCGCCTTGGTATCGGAGATCGAAGTTGAAACTAGATGATCCACCGGCAGCAGCAGAGTTTTATTGCGCGCCTCGATACGCTCAACCATTTGTCGCGCATAGTTTAACTTTTCGCTCTCAACTAAAGATTTTCCGACCGCATAACCTTTTGCCTTCAAAAAGGTATAGGCCATCGCTCCGCCAATAATAAAGCCGTCAACGATGTCTAAAAGCTTTTCAATAACTGCAATTTTATCAGAAACCTTGGCCCCACCTAAAACAGCAAGATAAGGACGCTTTGGAGTATCCAAAAGACTGTCCAACATATTGATTTCTTTTTCGATCAAGAACCCAATTCCGTTTGTTTTCAAAAGATTTGGCAGGGCATGAATACTCGAATGCGCACGATGTGAGGCGCCAAATGCATCATTAACGTAGACATCAGAGTAACTGGCCCAAACCTGAGCAAGTTCTTCACTATCTTTGGTTTCACCTGGTTCAAAACGAACGTTTTCAAGTAGCAAAAGTTGATTCTTCTTCATGTTGTGTAAAAGAGACTTGATGCCATCGCTAGCAATGTCCTCCCACAAAATGACCTCGGCCTTTAAAAGCTCAGACAAACGTTTTGCAATTGGCTCTAAAGAAAACTCTGTATCTGCTTTGGACTTCGGGCGACCCAGGTGCGAACACATTACAATTCTCGCGCCCTTTTCCATCAAAAACTGAATGGTTGGCAGGCTTGCCAAAATCCGCGTCTCGTCACCAATGTTTCCACCGTCAAGAGGCACATTTAAATCGAGGCGCAAAAATACGACCTTGCCTGCCACTTCTAAATCTCGAACTGACTTAATGCCCTTGAGTCCCGTTGCCATAATTAAAGCCCCTTAGATGCCATGTAGAGTGCCACATCCACCATACGATTTGAGAATCCTGTTTCGTTATCATACCAAGACAACACTTTAACCATACGAGGCCCCACCGTCATGGTTGTTGCCAAATCGACGATCGAAGAATACTTCGAACCATTGTAGTCAATACTTACCAACTCATTTTTTTCAACAGCGAGAACTCCCTTGAGACTTCCTTTTGAGGCGTCAATCAAAGCCTGATTAACGGCTTCAACAGTCAGATCTTTTTTTGCAGTAAAGGTAAAGTCCACTAAACTAACGTTCGGAGTTGGCACTCGCACTGAAATACCATCAATACGGCCCTTCAACTCTGGCAATACAAGTCCGACGTTTTTAGCAGCTCCGGTTGTTGTTGGAATCATACTCACCGCCGCCGAGCGAGCTCGTCGAAGATCTTTGTGAGGGGCATCCAAAATTTTCTGATCATTTGTGTAAGAATGGATCGTCATCATTGTTCCATGCTCAATACCAAATGAATCATTTAATACTTTTGCAAGTGGAGCTAAACAGTTGGTGGTGCATGAGGCATTTGAAACCACAGTGTGTTTTGCTGGATCGTAAGCCAAGTGATTGATCCCGTATACCATGGTGATATCCGCACCCTTCTCAGCAGGGCCTGAAACCAAAATCCGCTTCGCTCCCGCCTTTAGGTGAGCCTCAAACTCTACTTTGTCTTTAAAGGCACCTGTGCATTCCGCGACGATATCTGCCCCCACAGACTTCCATGGGATGTCAGCGGGATTTTTTGTTTTTGTGACAGGGATTTTTTTTCCGTTCACGATCAGGTTTTGTTCATCATGAGAAACTTCGGCATCAAAAATGCCATGAGAAGAGTCGTACTTCAAAAGATGAGCTACGCCCTCAACACTGTCCAACGAGTTAATTGCGACGATATCTAGCTTCTCAAAGGCAGCTCTAAAAAAAACTCGACCAATTCGACCGAAACCATTAATACCAACTCGCACCTTCGACATATAAAGCTCCTCCACTGTAAAAAACTGAAGCCCCAATCTGATGCAGATGGCCACGAAAATCAAACCCTTACGCACTAAGATACTCCAAAGTTGCAGCGCATCTAAGTGCAATGCCTCTTTGAGGTTCTGAGGTATTCCCGGGTACCCTGAGAAAATGAAATGCCTCCTCTGTCGCTCCTTACAAACTTTACCAATCATAATCACAAAAGCCCCCGTAGGAAGCTACCATCATTGCCAAATCTGCGATCTTATCTTTATGGATCCGAAGGAAAGACTCTCGCCCGCAAAAGAAAAGGCCCGTTATGATCTGCACGAAAATCAAGATACCGAGGGTTACCGAAAATTTTTAGAGCCCCTACTCTTGGACATTGACCAACTCACCTCGACCTTGCAATGTCCTAAGAGTGAAGTGGCAATTCTCGATTACGGATGCGGGCCAACCGCTTTCTTTTCAAAAATGTTAGCCGAAAAAGGCTACTCCGCACAAAACTACGATGTTTTTTTCTTTACCAATCAATCGGTTCTTCAGAAGACCTATGATGTAATTGTTAGCACCGAGGTTTGGGAGCACTTTTACCACCCCCTCGAAGAAATAGAGCAGCTGATCAAACTGCTTAGACGCCAGGGATTTTTAGCAGTAATGACCTCCGCTCATCAGGATCTGAACCATTTTCAGAGTTGGCACTATCGCCGAGACCCAACTCACGTCAGTTTTTACTCAGAAATAACAATGAAGTGGATTTCGTCTCACTTCAAAATTAATCTTATCAAGGCGAAATCGCCTTACTGGATCTTTCAGGAGAATACGCCATGTTAGAAACTCATTGCTTTCGTTTAACGCCTGGACAAGATTTAAAAAATGAACTCATAGCGTTTTGCAAATCTCGTGACTTAAAAGCTGCGACGCTGCTGTCAGGAGTCGGAAGCCTCACTGAAGCAAGACTTCGTCTTGCTGGCGCTACGGTGGAAGCTCACCTTACAGGCCCCTTCGAAATTATCTCTCTGATTGGAACACTTAGCGCCGAGACGGCTCACCTCCATATTGCGATTGCCGATAGCACCGGAAAGACAACAGGCGGTCACTTGCTAGAGGGCTGCCCTATCCACACCACGGCCGAGATAGTTCTGCTGGAGATTCCAGCGATTGAGTTCCAGCGTGTGTATGACAAAAATACGGGTTACAAAGAACTAACTATAAAGGCACGTTGAAAAGATCTGCGATTTTTTTCCAGCGATCACACGCTGGCGACTCGATCGAGACTATCTCGTCAGTCCAAGGATGCAAAAACTCAATTCGCTGTGCCCGCAAGCACAGACCAGATATGCCCAATTTCTCTCTGAAAACCTGATTGTGACGAGTATCTCCATGCTCTCCATCTCCAAGAAGAGGGTGAGAGATTCTATTAAAATGTCGGCGAATCTGGTGCCACCTTCCCGTGTGAGGAAAAACCTCGGCAAGTGAATATCTTGAAGATGAAAACCTTTTTCCAACCGCAAATGGAAGCTCTACAGTCCCCAGCCTTCGATAGCTCGTCTGAGCATCGACGAGCTTACCACTAGAATCAGATTCTAGAGGTAAATTTATCTGCGCCTCAGAATGAATAAAGCCACGAGTTACTGCGTGATAAGTTTTTTTTATTTCTTTTTTGATAAAAAGCTGACTCAACCCTGTCGCAGACTCAGGTGATAGAGCAAAAAGCAAAACGCCGTTTGTTCCTGCATCCAAACGATGCACGGGATAGACATGCTGATTCATCATTGTACGAGCCAGATAAAGACACACCTTATCACGAGGTACTCGAAAGTTTAGCTGATCATGTGGGTGAACATGAAATCCCGCTGGCTTATCGAGAGCGATAAAGTGCTTATCTTGATACAAGAGATTAATCTGAGGGTTTACCATTTAATTTTTGGAAACATCGCCAGAGCATTTTCTTTTGTCACGCGGGCAAGATCTTCTAGTGAAATTTCTTTTAAATCTGCAACAAATTTAGCCGTATGAACAACAAAGGCAGGAGTGTTTTTTTTGCCCCGCATTGGGACCGGGGCTAAAAAAGGAGCATCTGTTTCAACGTGCAGACGATCAAGAGGAAGTTCCCTAACTATCTGACGAAGAATCTCGGCATTCTTAAAGGTCACAACTCCACTGATTGATATATTATATCCTAAACTCAAGGCTTCTTTCGCGAGCCGCGGAGTGCCTGTAAAGCAATGAATAATTCCCCGAACTCTGCCCTTGAATTCTTGCATAATCGCAAGGGTGTCCTCGTCAGCATCACGCGTGTGAATTTGCACGGGCATATTCGTCCGCGCCGCAATTTCTAATTGAGCTCGAAAAGCTTCTTTCTGCAATTCAGGAGAAGAGTGCTCATAATAATAATCAAGACCAATTTCGCCTACGGCAATCACCCATGGCTTAGTGACGTTGGCTTCGATAAATTGACCGATTTCCGAGGTATATATTTGACCTTCGTGGGGATGTATTCCCAGTGTACAATAAACATCCGGATAGTTTTTTTCAGCCATCGCTAAAACGAGAGGCAAGTCCTCGGGATCCGTCCCAATAGTGGCGACCTTAACAACGCCTGCTTCACGGGCCATCCGGAGAGCCTCTTCGGGCCCCTCTTCAAGCATATTTAGATGCGCGTGCAAATCCATCCACTGCAACATTTCAAATCTCTTTTCCAAAGTTGTGCTCTCGAACCCAAAACTCATCGATCAAAAGTTGAACGTCTCTATTTTGCCCAACTTCGGCCTCAATCCTCATTGTCTTTTCAAGAAGATTCAAAAGACGAGAGCTTTCTTTCTCTGCAAAAATCTTTAACAACTCCTGTTGATCGACATTTAAAATCGATTTTTTTTGCCCTTCTTGATAGTATAAAACATCCCTCAAAAATGAAATCCAGTAAGAAAATATTCGCTGCGATCGCTGGCGTTCTTTAAAAAAATCCCGCCAAGTATTTTCGGTCAAAAACTCTTTATCTTCAATAAACTGTCTTAACACTAAAAAGGCCTGGCCACGGGTCTCAATCTCCGAGGTGTCGAGCAGTTGTGCCAATTTCTCAAAGCTACCTTGGCATGCTCGAACCGCCCACTCCGGAGCCTCCACAGCCCCTCGACGAATTTCTTCCGAATTTAAGGGCTTAAATCCCACGATCCGCGAACGAGAGCGAACAGTGGGTAAAATTCCCGCCACGCTTGGCGCCAACAAAAAGAAATATGTTTCGACGGGGGGCTCTTCTAGTGTCTTTAAAAGAGAATTTGCGGCTTGCTGATTGAGTAACTGTGCTTGATCAATAATCACGACCCGACGCCGGGTCAAACTTTGTAAACTTAAAAACTCAATGACGTCGCGACTTTCCTCAATTTTAATTTGCGCGCTCGAAGGCGACAAAATCTTCAAAGACTCATGGGCTCCTGCCGCCACTCGCAAACAACTAGGACAATGGCCACAAGCGACTTGAGTTCTCTCGCAAAGCAATGCTTGAGCAAATCCCATCGCGATCTTTTTTTTCCCGATACCACTTGGGCCAACAAACAAAAATGTCTGCCCTGGTCTTTCACCAGAAAAGGCCTGAAGCATTTTAGAAATAAGATCTTTGTGACCAAAAACCTGATCTAAGAGTCGAGCCACTGTCGTTCCTTTAACTCCTGTAGGAGCACCGCCAGCATCTCCCCGGTTGAGGCACTGGCATCAAGCACCAACCAACTTTTTTTATCTTGTGCCGCCTGCTTTAAAAAAGATTGCCTTACTCGCTCGTGAAATTCATCTTTTTCGGACTCGATTCTATCCGCAGTCTCTCCTGTTTGAGTAGTGCGATGAGCCTGGCGTCGCCGTGATTCTTCGACCGAAATATCGAGAAGTATCGTTAAGTCTGCAGCAAGTCCCGCCGTTGCAAATTGATTGAGACTCAAAACATCCTGTTCGGATATGGCTCGCCCCCCCGCTTGAAAAGCCACCGAGCTCGCCGAAAAGCGATCACTCAAAACCCACTCTCCTTTTGCCAGCCGAGGTTTTATAACCTCGTCTACATGTTGAGCCCGACTCACTTGGTAAAGCAGTAGCTCCGCTCGAGGAACAGGATTCGATGCTCCCTTTCGAAGAATGATATTGCGAATCTCCTCACCCAGAGGAGTCCCCCCAGGTTCACGAGTGTGATGATAAATAACACCGCGGCGAGAGAGCTCACTCTCTAAAACCCGCATCAGAGAACTTTTTCCGGAACCATCCAGCCCCTCAAAAACTAAAAACGCCATGGGGCTCTTATCTCAAGGGGTCCGTTAAAGTGTCAAAAAGACATTTTGCGCCATGCATTATATCGCTCT
>JAMIQD010000129.1:0-14752 GCA_035914755.1 Pseudobdellovibrionaceae bacterium
TTCACACAATCACCCAAAGCGCCCGGTGATATAGTTTTCGGTCCGCGTATCCGAAGGAGTTGTGAAAATCTTGTCCGTAAGACCAAACTCGATCAGCTCACCTAAATACATATAGGCCGTGTAATCAGCGGTGCGGGCGGCCTGGTGAAGGTTGTGTGTCACCATCAAAATCGTAATGTCTTTTTTGAGCTCAGTGATCAGTTCTTCGATATGCGCTGTTGAAATAGGATCGAGAGCACTCGTGGGCTCATCCAAAAGTAAAATTTCAGGCTCTGTAGCTAGAGCCCGGGCAATACACAGGCGCTGCTGCTGCCCGCCTGACATGTCCGTTGCATGGGAGTGCAAACGGTCCTTGGCTTCGCTCCATAGCCCCGCCTGTTGCAAGGACTTCACCACCCGCTCTTCGATAAAACTTTTCTTTTTAACCCCGCGCACGCGCAGGCCATAGGCAACGTTTTCGAAAATGCTTTTCGGAAAAGGATTCGGCTTTTGAAAAACCATTCCAATGCGCATACGGACTTCCATCGGATCTATCTCAGAACTCAGAATGTTCTGCTTGTTTGGATGCAGAATAATCTCTCCCTGATAGTTGGTCGTCGCATACAAATCATGCATGCGATTAAAGCAACGGAGCAAGGTCGTTTTGCCGCAGCCTGAAGGACCAATCAGGGCCGTCATGCGATTTTCATAGATCGGCATAGAAATGTTTTTTAGAACCTGCTTCGGCCCATAAAAGAAATTCAAATTTTTAACGTCGGCCCGAACCGACGGTGTTGTCACTGCACCCATAAATTACCACTTCATCTTTTTTCTAAAACGGTAGCGAATATAAATTGCCACTCCATTTAACACAAGAGTCATTAACAGCAAAACAATACCCGTCGCTGCGGCATTCACATGAAACTCCGCCTGAGGACGAGAGAGCCAATTAAACATCTGAATCGGAAGCACTGTAAAAGGATCTTTGAGCCACTGCAGACTCACAAACGGAAAATGCGGCTGCACCGGAGAGGTCGGCAAAAAAGCTACAAAGGTCAAAGCGCCTATGGTGATCAAAGGTGCCGTCTCGCCAATCGCACGCGAGAGAGAAATAATCACTCCCGTCAAAATCCCCCCCGAAGAGTAGGGCAAGATATGATAACGAATCGTCTGCCATTTGCTCGCACCCACAGCATAACTGGCTTCGCGAATTAAGTTTGGAATCGCTCGAATGGACTCCCGAGTCGTGACGATAATAATCGGCAAAACCAGAAGCCCGAGAGTCAAACCTGCCGTCAAAATACTTTGGCCGAACTCGAACTTGTAGACAAAAATACCAAGCGCCATCAAGCCAAAAGTGATTGATGGGATCCCTGCTAAATTGATTATATTGAGCTCTATCAGCTGAGTAAGCCAATTTTTGGGAGCATACTCCTCGAGATAAATCCCTGAGGCCACCCCGAGGGGGATCGCACAGCATGCGGTGGTCAGCATAACACACAGACTGCCCACCCAGGCCGAAAGAATCCCCGCCTTTTCTGGAAAGCGCGAAGGAAAGTTTACAAAAAACTCAGCAGTGATCCTCGGCACCCCCGTCATCGCAAGATCCACCACTAAGGCTAACAAAGTAACCAAAGCAAATAACAAGGACAACAAGCCCGCGAGAGAAAATAAAAAATCCACCGCTTTTCGGCGGCGAATACCTTTTAAAATAGGATCTCGCTGATTATTCACTCTCTCTCCTGAAACTTTTTACGGATCCACATCCCGATCACATTAAAAACAAGCGTAATTATAAGCAAAGTCAGTCCCGCGACATAGATCGACTGATAACCGATGGATCCGTGAGGCAAATCTCCCAAACTCACCTGAACAATAAAAGCCGTGATTGTTGCTGCGGGCTGAGTTGGGTTGAGAGTCAGATTTGGCTGCATCCCCGCCGCAATCGCCACAACCATGGTCTCACCTAGGGCGCGAGAGATCCCCAAAATATAAGCAGAAGTCATCCCTGAAAAAGCGGAGGGAATCACCACACGAAAGACCGTCTGAAATCTCGAAGCCCCCATCGCAAACGAAGCCTCGCGTAGATGGCTTGCAACACTGCGCATAGCATCTTCGCTTAAGGAACTCACGTAAGGGACGATCATGATCCCAATCACGATACCCGCGCTTAAAATATTAAATCCCCCCATATCCGGAAAAAGCACCTGCAAAAGAGGAGTTACAAAAAGCAGGGCAAAATAACCGTAAACCACTGTCGGGATCGCCGCCAGCAATTCCAAAATGGGTTTTAAAATTTCGCGCAAACCAGGGCTCATATATTCACTCAAATATGCAGCTGTCACTGTTCCAAGGGGAATTGCAACCGCTAAGGCAATAAAGGTCGCCAAAAAAGTCCCGCATATGAGCGGAGCAATGCCGTATTTGGCATTTTCAAAAAGTGGAGTCCACTCTTTTTCGGTTAAAAACTCTGCTACCGAAACATGAGAAAAATATGGTATCGACTCAGTCACTAAAGTTCCGACGATAGCGATGGTCACAAGAACGCTCGAAGCCGCTGCTAAAAACAATAGCAGTTCAATCGCTTTCTCTTTTAAACGACGAAGCCGCCGAACCGGATGGTTGGCGGCAGTGAACTCACTGAGCTTTTTCGACGAACTTTTTGCCATTATTCCTTTGATTCTTTTTTCATTAAATCTTCAACCTTGAGCCCAACATCAGAGTGGCCCGCAAAAACGGTTCCGAGTTTTTTCTTAGTCAAATGCTGCTCACCCATCGCATAAGCTTTTGCGGGAAGGGCGATGTACTTTACTTGTGGTACCAAACGCGCGGCATTCGCCAAATAAAACTTTGCAAAATCTGCCACTTCAGCACGCTTTAAGGAAGCCTCATTGACATAGATGAATATCGGGCGTGAAAGTGGAAAGTAAGTTCCATTTTCAACAGTTTCTTTAGATGGCAAAACAGCTTTGTTTTTAAGAGGAGACTTGTCTCCGCCGATAATTGCCAAAGCCTTTAGTTTTGTTTTGTTTTCTGAGTAGTACGCAAGAGGTACATAACCAAGGGCAAATTTATCATTCGCAACACCCGTCACAAGAGTGTTGTCGTCCTCACTGGCTGTATAGTCACCGCGGCTCGATTTGGCTTTGCCAACAATGGCCTCTGTAAAGTAGTCGAAAGTTCCAGAGTCAGAACCGGCACCAAAAAGCTTTAGGTTCTCATCGGGCCAAGCTGGATTGACTTGTTTCCATTTTGTGATTTTGCCCTGGGCTTCTGGAGCCCACATTTGTTTTAACTCTTCGACTTTAACTTCATTCAACCAAGTGTTTTTTGGGTTTACAACAACCACCGTGGCGTCGTAAGCAACTGGCAACTCAATGTAGCGAATGCCGGCTGTTTTGCAAACTTCCATCTCAGAGGATTGAATAGGGCGAGAAGCATCTTGAACATCGGTCTCGCCGCGGCAGAATTTCTTGAAGCCGCCACCTGTTCCAGAAATTCCAACAGTCACTCGAACTTTGCCTTTTTGCGCTGCCTGAAACTCCTCGGCCACCGCTTCAGTGATGGGGAATACAGTGCTAGAGCCATCAATTTTTATAATCGACTGCGCCTTAGCAAACATAGGGGCCACACCCAAAAATCCTACGAGCAAGAAACTGAAAAGCTTCATAAATCCTCCTGTGTCTTTAACGACGAAAATGACCCTATCACCCCAGCCACCAAGGGTCTTGTTAGGGTTTTATTAGGATTTTTCCTTGGTGCGTTAAGAATGGTTGGGCTCAAAAAGCCTGTTCTCGCTAGCGTTGCTACCTTTATTAGCATATACATTTCACAATATGCCGATTTTAGCTGAATCCTATGACAAATTTGCAACTCTCAGTGGAGAATTCTTTTTCGCGTTAGACGCTGGTGGGATCATTACCGAGGTCGGCTCAAGGGTTCCCAAGGAGTTCGGCTTTAATCTCGATGAACTTAAAAAAGTGAAATTCACCGACCTCATTCATCCTGCCGATCTCATCATCTGGGAGCATGCCTGCACCCATTCACACAAAGCGCCCTCTTTGCAAAAAATTGAGTTCCGCTTTCGCGATGGCTCCGGAAATTACACCAACCTGAGATGTCATCTTTGTTTTTGTTTGGACCGGCAGGGTTATCTGCTGAAGCTTCGCAAACTCACCCACGAGCAAAAACAGCGCTTGCTCTTGACTTCACGCATGGCCGTCCTCGGAGAGGTCTCAGCCGGAATTGCCCATGAGATCAACAACCCTCTTACCGTCATTCATGCCAGAGCCTTTCAGCTCATGCAAATGGTGGAACAAAACGAATTTGACACAAGCAAAGTCAAGTCTGCCGTGGATAGCATCACTCAAACTGCGGATAAAATTGCAAAGCTTGTCAAATCCTTAAGAGCCTTTGCGCAAAGCCAAGAAAATGCGCCCCTGGATAGTGTCAATGTGAAGGACCTTATCCAAGAGACCTTGGATTTTTGCAAAGGACGTTTTCGCCACCATGAAATTGACATCCGCGTAGGGGCCATTCCCGCCGATCTTGAGCTCGAATGCCGGCTCACTCAGCTTGAAGAAGCGCTTCTTAATATTTTTAACAACGCCTACGACGCCGTCGTTTCTTTGCCTGAAAAATGGATACGTATCGAAGCCTTTGATCTTGAAACCAGCCTCGAAATCCACGTCACAGATTCGGGTTCTGGCATTCCTGAGGACGTCGCTGAAAATATTATGAATCCTTTTTTTACGACCAAAGAAATGGGACTTGGTATTGGCCTGGGGCTCAGTATCGTCGCGGATATCGCCGAAAAACATCATGGTCAAGTTCGGCTGGATCGCAGCACGCCTCATACAAAGTTTATTTTGCATTTGCCCAAGCGCCAGAGTTAGCATCAAAAAATGAATAAAGTTCTTTATCTCGTACGCCACGGCTTAACAGACTGGAATGTCCAAAGAAAAATGCAAGGACACTCCAACATCCCCCTCAATGACACCGGAAAGTCTCAAGCAAAATCCCTGCAAAAGTTTTTTGTCGACAACCCCGTAGATCATATTTTTAGCAGTGATCTCGATCGCGCCTATCAAACCATCGAAATCGCCACTTCTATTTTAGAGCCCTCAAAACCCATCCAAAAACTCCCCGGTCTTCGAGAGGTCAACCTCGGAGCCGTCGAAGGAACAACGATGGAGGACATCTTAGAAAAATACGGAGCAGAGTCCTGGCAACAGTGGACTTCGCTTGAGCCTGGGGCAAATTTTTCTTATCCCGGAGGAGAAACCCACCAGGAGTCTCTTAAAAGATCCCTAGATATTTTAGAATATGTTTTTACGAATTATAATTTCCGCAAAGCGGCGGCCTGCACCCATGGCCTTTTGATTCGCCGCCTTGGGCACCATCTAAGGCCCGACATGACAGAGCTTTTGCCGATCCCAAATTGCGGAGTTTTTGAGGTCCATTGGAACGAAAACAAACCTCACTTTAAAGGTCTCATTTTTTCTCCTGAGCACGGCTAGCGAACAACACTGACCTCCGCCTTCGGCAGAACCACCATGCCATTTGCACTTTGCCGAACTGGAAGCTTAAAGACTCTTCCGGTTTTCATTCTGTAGAAGGCTTCTGTGGTTTCGTTAGAAAGACTCTTCATAACAAATTCTGCAGAGGGCTTTTTACTATTTGCAAGGGCGCGACGAGCCCAGCCGCACTCTCCAACCTTGAGATTCTCTCCTCGCTCACCGGCAGGTTTGGTCGCAGGCTTAAATTGATAGCGCACTGAGTTTTGGTCAATTTGCTCATTGCCAATGGAAGCTGCTGACCAATCAAAATTAAAACGACTTTTCTTCGCCTTGCAAATCAGCACGTAGTCCGGAGTTTGCTCCGGAGTTTGGTCTGAAGCTTGGTCCTGGGCTAGGCTCGCGGAACTGATACCAAAACCCAACAGGATAATAAGGAACGGACGTTGAAGCGTCTTCATAATCACCTCTTAGAGAAGTTTATTTTCTCGCAGCTCTTTAAGCGCATTCAAGCAAAAGTAACTATAGGCTAGTCCAGCAAAAACTGGCATTATGACAAAAGTCATAGGTAGATAGTTCAAGAAACCAAGAATCAATCCCAATAAGTACAAGGACCGCTTCTGACTTTTTTCGAGAAAGACCATCTCCTCTTTCGAAGCAAAAGACTCCAGCACGTCATAAAAAAAGACTTTCTTATTAAGATAGGCTCCCAAAGCCATCGGTATCAGAATGGCCATCCCTGGCAAAATCCAGAGTGGCAAAGTCAAAAACAGCAAAAGAAAATAACTTGTACCAGCCTTGATCGTGTTCAAAGCATTTCCGGATAAAGAGCCACCATGTTTTTTTTCGAGGCTGTAGAACTCTTTCTGTTCTATTATTTTTAATAAGATGGGCATCAAAAAAATAGACACCAAGAGAATTGCCCCCAAATATCCCACTGGCAGGACGAGTAAAAATATCAAAACGATCGCCACAACATAGGAAAAGGCGTGAACGGCCTCCGACAACTGCCAAGTTTCAGAGACATACTTAAAAAGTGCCATTTGCTCGACAGAGCCCGAAAGTGACGTCACCCAAACAGTCCCCACTGAGAAAAACAAAACAACTGCAATCATCATTGCAACAAAAAATGGTACGAATAATAAAAACAAAATACGAACGTCCAAACAACTTTCGAGGGCTTGTTTAAGGGCTCGAAAAACTTTTGTCATGTGCTAGTTTTGTCCTCTCTTCTGTTTGATGTAAAGTGACGATCCTTAGACTTTCTTAAGAATAGACATGTCGTAGGCATCCTCATGATAAAGCCCAAAGCCAAACCGTAGCCGATCGCCGCGATAGTCCGTCCATATTTTATTTTCTTTAAGAATCCGCGCGATCCTCTCGCACTCCTCCGGAGAGGTTGTTTGATAGGTCAAAAAATGTCCATGATAGCCGAGATCAATTTTTAAAAGATTCTTTGTTTGAATCGTTGCGTGACCATGCCTGTCTACTTCTTGAATAAATTTTTTCTGTAGAGCTTGAATATAATTGTGTATAAGAACGACACTTAAGCCCTCTTGTTTGAACTTTTCAAGGACCGAAATCAGGCGGTACAGCGCGGAGAAGTCCATCGTCGATCCGGCAAAACGATAACCACTGTCAGCATATTCAACTTTTTTTTCAAACTTTGTGAGACTTTCAAAACCCGCAAACCACCCCGTGTATTCGGGCCGAAATGATTTTCCAGGGGGAACCGACATAAAACAACAACCCTCGCCGCCCTGAGCATATTTGTAAGAGCCCGCGACATAAAAAATTCTGTTCTGCAAATTTCCGAGATCCGTCGGTAAGGCCATAAATCCATGATAACCATCAATCACGACAAGGGTGTCGGGATTTTTTACCGAAGACACCAACGCCGCAAGCCCCTTGATCGCTACCCCTGAATTAAAAAAAACCTGCGACACAAAAATCAAATCAAAATTTTGCTTATGAATTTCTTCGCTCAGCCGTTCTTCAAAGCTCTGAAAGGGCCTAGTCGCAACTCGCACCACTTCGACCCGCCCCGCTTCTTCTTCAAGTCGAACCACTTGCCTCTCGAAACTGTAAAACTCTGAGTCTGTGGTTAAAATACGAATTTTTTTGTTCACAGGAAAACAAGATAAAATTCGATAACAGAGTTCGTGAGTATTCGGGGCAAAAACAATTTGCTCTGGCATTGGCAAATTCAAAACATCCGCGATCAGCTTTTGAGCGCGAGGTACTTTTTCTGAAAAGAAATAATCCCACTTATCGTCAACATAGGTGCAGCTATCTGTCCAATACTGCAAATGGGCCTCAAGAGTCACATCCGGCCAATAATGATGGCTATGACTTGCAAAATGCTGGACCCCCGGGTGAGCTTTCAAAAAGCGACTGTATAACTCTCGATAGTTTTTCATCCATGCCCCTCTATCTGAGACGGCGAAGTGCTTTAAAAAGGCCGACCCCTATCAACACCCCTGATGATAACATCAAAGCCAGAGAGGTCGAGAAAAGTTTTGCAATCAGGCCCCAAGTGACGCTTCCCACGGACATTCCCAGATAAAAAACCGAGAGAAAAACTCCAAGCATCGTAGCCCTAAGGCGAGAATCAATGGCGAGCTGCCTTGAACTCATATTCATCAGTGTCGCAAGCACGATCCACCCCACTCCAGCCAGAACCATGGCGACACAGGCCGCACCGTAGCTCTCGGCCTGCGCTAAAACAATCTGCCCCCCTGCAAAGATCAGATACGCAAAACTTAGAGACTCTTTGGTGCGCTCAGGCCTCATGATCTTTTCAGCAAAGACGGCACTTAAAAAAGCCCCGAAGCCTAAAAAACCGAGCAGCGAGCCATATCGCAAAGACTCAAGGTGCAACTCAAGACGTCCGCGCACGGGGTACAGAGCCCATAAGCAAGAGGCACAAAAACTCACAAGAAAAATTTCTCCCCAGAGCCTGAGATTCTGACGAGAGAATAGCAGCCTCCAGTCTTTTGCCGTCAAAAATCTTGAGGCCACTGTCGGGACATAGTTGGGCAGCGGCCAAATCCAATAATATAAAATGAGTCCCAAAAAACAGGCTGCATTTATATAAAAAGCATTTTCGGCCCCAGAAAATCCTAAAACAAAACCACCCACTGCCGGCCCTATAACACGGGTGATATTTAAACCCATATAATAAAGCAAGACGGCGTTTTGTTGTTCAGAATGCGGCACCAACTCAGAAAGTACTGTCTGGTAAGCCGGACCATTGAGAGCCACACCGATGCCCATGACAAAACATAAAAGCAGAAGGGACAATTCGTCGATCTCTTGCCGCGCAACCAAGATTCCCAAAAGCAATGCCGAAATCAGCATCAACCCCTGAGCGAGCAATAAGATTTTACGCCGATCTCCATGGTCTGCCCAAAAGCCTGAAGGGATCGAAAATAGCACGATGGGCAGACTGCTCGAAAAAGAAAGCAAAGCTATGACCAGAGGGGATGTTGAGAGATGAGTCATCACCCAACTAGAGGCAACGTCTCTAATCCAAGTTCCTAGATTAGAAATAAAAGCGCAGGCCCAAAATATTGTATAACTAGAATACCGAAAAGGAGACCATACTGAGCTGCGCATGCAAGCTTAGTAAGAAGGTCCCCACTTCAAAGCCATAAAGACAATAATCAAAACTGGAACTGCTGCATAAAACATAAACGGAAACATTTCTTTGGCGATTCTTTTGTCTTCTTCTTGTTGTTTTGCATCGGTGTACATAAAACCCCTTCGTGCATTAAATTTAAGCAATAATATTTATTTTATGCGAAAGCCTTGCGAAGAGCAAGAAGCATGGCTATAGCTTTTAGGGTGGGAGGGGTCCCGAAATGTCAGAGTTTTCATATTTTCACGCCCGTGGTTGGATTGAAGTCATCGTCGGCTCGATGTTCAGCGGCAAAACCGAAGAGCTGATTCGTCGGCTGCGCCGGGCCGAGTTTGCTCGACTGCCAATTCAGGTATTTAAGCCCGTTATCGATGATCGCTATAGCATGACCGATGTTACTTCACACAATAAAACAGCAATTTCGTCTCTCCCTATCCACAAGGCTGATGATATCTGGACTCACCTTGCACCTGAGACCAAAGTCGTAGGCATCGACGAAGGACAGTTTTTTGATGAGGGCCTTATTTCGGTCGCTCAAGATCTCGCCGACCGAGGTCTGCGCGTGATTATCGCAGGTCTAGATACCGACTGGCAGGCAAAACCTTTTGGTCCTATTCCAACATTGATGGCCATCGCAGAGAGTGTCTCAAAGCAACATGCAGTGTGTGTGGTCTGCGGCAACACCGCTAGCCGCACCCAGCGAACTGGAGGCGGGCATGGGCAAGTTGAAGTGGGCGCCCATGACAACTACGAAGCTCGGTGTCGCGAGCACTTTAAGCCCTTCGTGGACCAGCCTCACTCATTGATGCCAAAAGAGACCACAAACTCAACGTCCACGCTCTGACAGTTTCCGAGATTTTCAATCTCCCCACGAATGGCGTAGAATTTTTCTATGATAACTCTGTGCCGCTCTCCAGTGAGCAGGAGCAGTCTTCCGCCGTGATCGTCGATCAAGAAAAATTGCGAACTCCCCCTCTGAGCTGAGGCGCAGTCTTGCAGATTTTCTTTGACCTGAGTAAGAGATATCCAACCCTTAAATTGAATCGGAAAAAGAAATATCTTTTGTAGTACCAAAAACTTTTGTGCTCCGCGAAGTTGTAATAAATGATTTTCTTGAAGAGGCTGATTTTCAGCCGCTAGGTTCAGTTCTTCGGTTTTTAAGAAAAGGGTTTCTTTCGTTACCTGCGAACGCTCTTTCTTGGGAATCCCCAAAAAACTTTCGTCCCTGACCTCGTCATGATAATTCTTTTCAGAACCACAGGCACAAAAAATAAAAATAATCGGCCAGAACCTTAAAAACACACTCGCCCTCCAAAGGCCACAGAGTATGCCAAAGATCCTGCGAAGAAATAAGACTTACTATTTCTTTTCTTCGTCACGAAAAATATAACAAAAAATATTATTTATTTTAATCTGGAAATAATATGGTAGCCGAAACGGGTCTTAATTGGCTTTTCGGTTTTTTGCCCGGGTTGCAGAGCAAAAGCCGCCTCCTCAAAGTCCTCATCAGCCCGGCCTCTTTTGAGTTCACCCAACAGCCCTCCCGTCTTGGCCGAAGAGCATTTTGAAAATCGCTGCGCAAGTTCCGCAAAATCCTTTCCTTGAGCGAGAAGCCGCAAAATATCATGAGCTTCATACTCGTGAGCTACCAGAATATGAGAAAATGTTGCCATAGCAAATTCCTGTTTTTTACTCTAGATTATTTTTGCAGAGAGACGGTGCCGGTCAACTGATAACCACCTGCAGAGGTGGCCTTAAGTTGACCAAGTGGCTGACCAATTCGAACTGTACCATTATAATCGGTACTCGCGGTCGGCCCTTTTTGCGAGCCGGCATTGATTTGTGCAAAATTAGCGGCATCTTTGGGGGCTGACGGAGCCAATCCCGACAATAGACTCTGCACCTCGGGAATCGCGTTCGAACACCCGGCGACCGCAACACCCAGCAGACTCAAAATGAGACACTTGTATAAAGACTTCTTTGCCATCACTGAACTTTTCGGCAAAATTTCGTAAAACCTTAAGCCCTCTAACTGCGCCTTAATTAAGCCCTCGGATCAAACGACGATCTCCCACAATCCATAGCAAATCCCCGGGTTCGACACTCACCCCCGAATCGGGATTTAATATACGCCGCCCATTTCGTTCGATGCCCACCACAATACCTTTAGTGGCCTCACGAAGCCCCGAGTGGCGAATGGTCTTGCCAACGTATATTGAGCTCGGCGAAACGATATATTTTACGAGAGAATAATCATGAGTCGCTGACAGCAAATCCTCTGAGGATTTTTCTTGATCTAAAAATAACTTAAATTTTAACAACTGTTCGTCGGTCCCTATGACAAAAATATGATCAAGGGGCATCAACATCTCACCACGACCTGGAGCGGTGATTCTTTTTCCGCCTCGTTTTATAAGGGCAATTGTCACCCCATATTTTTCGCGGATCGAGAGCTTCTCAAGGACAATGCCCACGTAGTTGGCCTCGTGAGGAACGACAAATTCGACCAAATGAGCATCCCAGGGCGCCAAGGGCGGCAGCTCATAGACTGCAATTTTTTGTTCTTCTTTCTTTTTTGAATTTAGATTTTTTAAAAATCGTCCTTCAATGGTTCCATAGACAAGCTCTAAGCGATTGTAGAAAACCATCACAAAAATCGTTAGCAACAAAAACACTAGCATGGCCTCTAAAATCTCCGGCACGAACTGCACTATCATCGCACTCAAAAGAGTTAAGCCCCAAATGGACCGCAAAAATGAAAGAAACAAAATCGAAGCCCTAGCTCCGCGATTTTTCCAGATCAGAGAAAAAGAACTCCCGTCTATTTTGCTAAAAACCAGAGCCCAAAAAAATGGAGTCGCAAGAAACAAAGTCAAACTGAGGCCGAGAATTGTTGCGAGCAGTGTGCTTATGTTTTTTTCTTCAAGCCACGGCCTAAATAGCTGCGACATAAATAAAAAAATGGCCACGATGACAACCGTGTTTAGGAGCATTTTTATACCGAATTTTTTTAAATACTCCCGCCGACTCGTTAATGTTCCTGGTGGCGGCAGCAAACTGTAAGAATCCAAGGCTCGTCGAACAGGGGGCGGCAGCCATCTCTCGATCCAGTTATAAAAACCCTCCGCGCTCTTCACCATATAAGGGGAAGTAAAGGTCGTAAGAACTGACACGACAACTACGATGGGATAAAGAATGTCTTCGGTCACTTTCAGAGTGATCCCCAAGGTTGCTATAATATATGAGAATTCGCCAATTTGAGCGAGGCTGAACCCCGCCTGAATCGAAGTTTTGAGATTTTGCCCCGATACAAGGGCCCCGAAGGTCACACTGGCCACCTTGCCAAATATCAATACCAGACTTAAACACAACACCGTGGCCCAATGCTCAAAAACCACTTCGGGATTAATTAACATCCCAACAGAAACGAAAAAAATCGCCGAAAATAGATTCTTCAGTGAGGCGATGACATGCTCAATGCGTTCTCCCTCACTGGTTTCGGCGAGCAGTGAGCCCATCACAAAAGCCCCTAAGGCAGGTGAAAACCCCGCTTTGCTAGCCAGAACCACCATCAAAAAGCAAAGCCCCAAAGAAATAATAAGCGTCGCCTCGGCGTTCAACAGATGATGGATTTTTTTTACGAGATTTGGCAGAACAAAAACCCCGATCATAAACCACAGGCACAAAAAGAAAATCAGACGCGATATTTGTTCAAACATCTGCATGCCTTGAAATTCTCGACTAATCGCCAAGGTCGAGAGCAGAACCATCAGCAGCACAGCCGCCAGATCTTCAAAAATAAGAATCCCTATAACCACGCTCACAAAGCGCCGCCCTTTTAAGCCCAGCTCTTCAAAGGTTTTAACAACGACTGTTGTTGATGAGATCGAGAGCGCCCCTCCTAAAAAAAGACTGTTCATCCAATCCCAGCCCAGGGCTCGGCCCGTCAAAAAACCAAGAACCACCATCACACTCACTTCAAAGGCCGCCGTCACGCCAACAGAAGGCCCCACTGTTGCAAGTTTACGAAAACTAAACTCAAGGCCAATCGCGAAAAGCAAAAAGATAACTCCAATTTCGGCCCACAAATGAATCCCCTCAATATCCGTCACCCGGGGGAAAAACTCTTGATGTGGACCGACAAGCATTCCCGCCACGAGATAGCCTAACACCACGGGCTGCCTGAGTTTTTTAAAGGTGAGGCTAACAACGGCCGCCACCATCAGAATAAGCGCAAGATCCTGAATAATTTGTGGGAGATGGGTCATAAGATCATTCTGCAGTGATGAAAATGATTTGCAAAGAATTATAATAAAAAAGGGAGCCTGAAAACCAGGCTCCCTTTTTAGAATTTAAACTAAATATTACTTTTCTGAAAACTAGTGGCCAATTGCTGCGTGAACAGCGTTCTCAGCGTTCACCATGCCAGAACCGTATTCATTGTTGGTGTTCGGTCCCAAAACATTTGCAGACTTCTTCATGATGTCGCGAACTTCCGAAGGCTTCAAGTTTTTGTTCGCAGCCTTAACAAGAGCTACCACCCCAGCAACGTGAGGAGTCGCCATCGAAGTTCCATCGAATGCAGAGTAGTCAGTCGGCACCGTCGTGATAGAGGCCTGGGCAACCTTGCCACCTAACAAACTTGTCTTCAATTGCTCGCCGGCAGTCTGTTCAATCATTGCAACTGGAACCGGCAAAACTGAGCCGTCCTGAGTCAAAGCGCCGTTGATCAAACCAGGAGCATTATTAAAAACAATCACTCCGGCTGCCTTTGCTTGAATCGCATTTTTAGACTTATCCAAGAAACTGATCTCACCACGCTGAACCAAAACATACTTACCTTGAACATTGATTTTAGCAAAATCCTCTGGCTTACCAAGTCCAGCAAAAACCAACTCAACAGCCACTGCTTTGTCCATTTGCTTTGCGCCCTGGAAAGTTGTGCTATTCACTCGCTGAGATTGTCCATCCAACGAAATGATAACTTCAGATTCGCGGCCAGAACCCATTGGCACCGTCGAAACAACAGCCACACCTGGGGCAACGATTGATAACTCAGGGCCATATTGAGAGAAATCTGCTTTTTCTAATTTTTCGTTAACTGCGCCAACAGCTAGGACTGTTGGAAGAGCCGCCGGATAGCTCACGCGGCCAGAACCGTCATTGCCTGATGCTGCAACAACTGTGATTCCAGCAGTTTCAGCCGCAGCGACGGCTGCTCTTTCACCCGGAGTGCTCCACGCGCCGCCCAGAGACATTGAGATTACGTCGACTTTCTCTTTGATACCCCAGTTGATTCCTTGAGCAACAGCCACATTGCTGCAACCTTCGCCAGAGCATACTCGGCCCATTAAAAACTTAGCATCAGGAGCCACACCACTAAAGCCAGAGGCATCCATCACGCCCGCAATCGTACCAGCTACGTGAGTACCATGACCAACTTCGTCAGTGAGGTCACTGCCATCACTTCCGCCAGTAAAGTCCTGACCTTTTTCAAAGTTTGCCTTCAGAGAAGGATGTTCCTTATCGATACCGGTGTCCAAAATCAGAACGCGCGCACCCTGACCACGGTTGTTAGATACCTTCCAAGCTTCAGCCGCTTTTACAGCTTTGATGC
>JAMIQD010000130.1:0-3038 GCA_035914755.1 Pseudobdellovibrionaceae bacterium
CATTTTCGAATGAAATAGAGTTTCGATAGTCTCTGGTTGTTCCAACAGGCTGATTGCCGCGCTCAAACACAAACAAAGTCCTGGCAACGATATCTTCCCACCTTTTCGCAGCCTCGCGCAAAGAGGCCTCAGACTCTGCAGAAAAATCGAGGCTTAAGTAGATTTTTATTGGCAGGCTTTGCTTCCAAGAGACCCTTTGGCCAAAGCTATTCTGTACGAAACCGCAGTCATCTTGGGCTGCGGAAGCTAGTTTATTTTGCCCTTCGTCGGCCGGTCCTAACTTTGGCAGACGATCACACGCCGCCAATAATCCGAAAAATAGCACCAAAACAAGAATACATCGCATCCATTTATTCTAGATAAAAATGCCACTAAAGATAAGGCCCGCCAGACCTAAGTCAGATGAGTCCCACTGGATCGTGAAATCTTTTCTCTTGCCGAATCCCTACGGATCTAGGAAATATAACCCTCGTAACATTTTTGGAGGTTTTATGTTGGCCGTAATATTGGTCCTTGGCTCGACGGCATTCGCTCAGGATTTAAATTTTAATCAATACCGAAAATTTTTGATGAGCGGCAACAATACTCCCAAAAATCTTGCCATTCAAACAACCTGCACCAACAGCACAGGACAAACTTTCAAAATTGGCGAAAAAGGCTATGACCTCTGCCTGACCGAAGCTAGTTCCAACCTGAAGCAGAAATCAACAAATTCTGGATCAACAACCACCATTCATATTGGCAACTAACGAGAGACAGACGTCACAATGGCCGCAGGGGCCCACTCCCGTATGTCCAAAATACTCGTAGACTTGCAACAAACGACATAAATCATTGCGAGTAGTATATCGAACCATTTCGTAAAGCTTCTGATTTTGATTTTTCAACAGAGCCTCAGAATTTTCACCTTCAAACATCTCTTGCGTCGGCTCTCTCACAGCCTGGTACGGAAATGGAAGCTCCGCCGCCTCAATACAGTCCCAGCGTTCAAGAATTCGAACGGCACTCTCAACACGAAAATCTCGACGATTCTTAAAACTCATTTGCGCGCGAAGATAGTCAAAACCCTCTTGATCTAGAGGCCCCCGATTATCCTTAACTAAGTGATAGACCTTCGCAATAAACGATGGCTCTGGGTGCGACCATTTTAGAAATTCCATCTGAATTGAAACATCGTCTTGATCATAAAGAAGATGACACTGCGAAGACAGACCATCTCTGCCCGCTCTCCCCACCTCTTGATAGTAGGATTCGAGGGACCCCGGCATTTCCGCGTGCACCAACAAACGTACATTTTCTTTATCAATGCCAAGACCAAATGCCGGCGTAGCCACCATCAGGGGGCGCTCCTCACTCACAAAACTTTTTAGATTTCGCCGTCGATCTTGGCCAGGCAAATCCCCGTGATAGATAAGATGATCAACCCCCAAGCGGCGAAGCTCTTCAGACACTTTTTTTAGTGTTTGTATCAAAGAGCAGTAAACAAGTGCGGCTCCTGTCGTCTGATGACGAAGACCGACGATAGCGCGAACCTTTTCATCAAGGCCATAAACATCATGAACATTGAGCTGCAGGTTGGGGCGTTCAAGTCCGCCAAAAATAATCTCGCCGGACGACCCCATCTGAAGTTGATTTAATATGTCTTTTTGCACCGCCGGCGTGGCCGTTGCCGTGAGCGCCAACACCGGCGGCTTCCCCAAAAGAGATCGAAACTCTCCCAAACGAGAATAATCGGGTCGAAAATCATGTCCCCACTGACTGATACAGTGAGCCTCGTCTACGGCGAGTAAAAATAATTTTCTCTTTTGAATCGCCTCAAGAAACTCGGGCTTACGAAACCGCTCCGGTGTCACATAAAAAAGCTGATAGTCCCCGTTAGCTAGACGCATTTGTCGAGTCTCCCGATCCTCGCGACGAATTGATGAGCTCAAATAAGTTGCCGAAATTCCGAGTGTTTGAGCCTTTTGAACTTGATCCTCCATGAGGGCGATCAAGGGTGAAATAACTAAAACTAAGCCGGGCTGAACCTTCGCCGGAAACTGAAAGCACAGGCTTTTGCCCATTCCAGTAGGCATGAGCGCCAAAGTATCGGCCCCGCTCATAACCCGCTGAAGAATTCGCTCCTGCTCGCCACGAAATTGTTTATATGGAAAGTTTTCGGTTAAGCTCTGAAGGAGATTCACGCATCAAATCCTTAGCTTTGAAGTAAATTTAAGCGCTGCGCCATAGGTCGTTCGTTACAATTCCGTCACAAACTTCTTTTGCACTTAAGCTCAAACAATGTTAACCCGATAGACTCTTTTAGCAATCATTAACAACACAAAAGGGTAAGTTATGTCCAAAAAATGGAATATTGATATGGTCAGAAATATCGGTATCTCGGCTCACATCGACTCGGGAAAAACCACTACATCTGAACGTATTTTGTTCTATGGAGGCCGAATCCATGCAATCCACGAAGTTAAAGGAAAAGACGGCGTGGGAGCAACAATGGACTCCATGGATCTTGAGCGTGAAAAAGGTATCACCATCCAATCTGCTGCGACTCAGGTTCAGTGGAAGGATTATACCATCAATCTAATCGACACACCGGGACACGTGGATTTCACTGTTGAGGTGGAGCGCTCACTTCGAGTTCTTGATGGTGCTATTCTTTTGTTATGTGGTGTTGCGGGAGTTCAATCTCAATCGATCACTGTTGACCGTCAAATGAAACGCTACAGCGTTCCTCGTTTGGCTTTCGTCAACAAGTTGGATCGCCAGGGAGCAAATCCTTTCCGCGTAACTGACGCATTAGTCGATAAACTAAAACTCAATGCTGTGATGATTCAAATTCCAATCGGACTTGAAGATCAACACCGTGGTCATGTTGATTTGACTGACATGAAGTCTTACATCAACGAAGGCGACAACGGCGAAAAGGTGCTGGTCGGCGATGTTCCAGCTGATATGCTAGAACAAGCAAAAGAATACCGTCAAAAAATGATTGGCAAATTGGCCGACATCGACCCTAAGATCGAAGAAAAATTCTTGATGGA
>JAMIQD010000131.1:0-3614 GCA_035914755.1 Pseudobdellovibrionaceae bacterium
CACACCCCTCAGTTTGATTGTATTTCTTGTGCAACAAGATTTACCATTGATTGTGAATTTGGCACTGCGGGTGAGATTCAGGCGCGTGTTGTCTCCAAGGATTTGGCATCGGAGCAGGCCATTTTATTTCAAAAAGAACTTGAGAGTCAGTCGTTTGCTGCGATGCAGTACGACATAGAGGGCGCATCTAGAGAGAAGGGCGCGCTTTCTTGTCCAAAGTGTGGAGCTGTTCGAGAAAAATCGGCGCAGGAGTGTTTCTCTTGTCATGTGATTTTTGCTCGATTGGAAGATCTGCCTCTGGATCCGGCGCTAAAGGCGCAACCAAGTCTTATTCGAAAGTGGAAGAATTTAATTCTAAACTTCGATAGCAAATCCTTGCATGAGGATTTTATAAAAAGTTGTCGGGAGCTTGAGGCGCTGCCTTTCGCCATCCTAAAATATGAAGAGTTACGAAAGGCCCAAGGCGGGGGCGATGAAATTTGTGAGAGCATGATCTCACAAATTCAAGGAATGCTGAGCGTGACGCCGTCCGGCAAATCAAGAACAGAGCTTCGAGCAAGAAGCGGATCTGTACGCAAGATAATTGGTTGGCACAAATATGTCTTTTTGTTTCCCATCTCTGTTTCAGTTTTGATGATTTTGACAGGGTTTTTGAGTCTTGGTCTCAGAAATTTAGTTGGTGCCGGGGTCGCAATGATGCTCCTCACTTTTGGTTTAGTATTTTTTTGGAAGGGGAGAGTCTCTCTTTCTGACTTTGTTTAAGTGACCGGTTTAATTCTTTGTAAATTATCCTAACAAAATCATGACATTTCTTTTTTACGATTCTTGGTTGACTTGATATTGTTCAATAAACAATATGCCGGCCAGAGGCTGTAATATCACCCCCAAACAGAAATGGCGGACCCGAATGAAGAAAAACTTCATTAAGACAGTGATCCTTTTACCTATCGTATTGTCCTTTTCCTGCATTGCTCATGGAGCCATGTTCAGCGAACAAATACCCTACTACGGGAAAGAGTTTTTTAGTGAGCTAGGAGCTGGGGCGAATGACAAAAGTCTTTTGATGCGCCTTAAGGTCATTCTAAAAAGCTACCATACAGTCCGTAAGGGGCAACTCGACGAGATTGGTGCTGGCTGTGCTGGTGGAGACTGTTATGTCCACACTCCGATTGGATATAAGGGGGCTCGATTTTTTCTTTTGAGTGATTTTTATCTTATTAAGATGCCAAATGGGTATGGGGTTCATGATGTTTATTGCGATCGCGACGTGCGACCCGAGGACTTCAAAGGCCGTCATGGTGCGGGGCCCAATCAGCTTCCTGATGATACCGTGGTGAATGTTGAACATACCTGGCCGCAAAGCAAGTTTACGGGTCGTTACTCAGCGGAGATGCAAAAATCAGATCTGCATCACTTGTTTCCGACAAACTCCAAAACCAACTCCATTCGCGGCAACAATCCTTTTGGGGAAGTTGAGCGAGACCTTCAAGAGCTAGATTGCAGAAATGTCCGTACCGGAATTGCGGCCGGTGGCCATGAAGAGATTTTTGAACCACCACAAGAGCACAAAGGCAATGTCGCAAGAGCGCTTTTCTATTTTGCGACTCGCTATGATATGCAAATCAGTTCTCAGGAAGAAATGTTTCTGCGGAAGTGGCACAAGGAAGATCCTGTCGACGAAACGGAGCAAATTCGTAATCAGAGAATTTTCGAAGCTCAAAATGATAGAAATCCGTTTATTGATTACCCAGAACTCGTAGACAAAGTTGATAACTTTTAATTGTTGTTCGCTCCGCCCGAGGCAGGTTGTTTGGTTCCCAATCGGCCTGCCTTGTCGAGGTTCTTAATCAGAGACCTGCCAAAAGCAGTTACTTCATCGGCGCTTTTGTTCTTTTTCATGTTCGGGTCCGACGTAAACTCGTTGTCGAATCTATCGTTGCTTTTCATTCCGGCCAGATTGGTTCCTTGATCCAGCATCGTCAGAGTTTTGTATAAATTAAGCTGGCGGTAATTGCGTGTCTTGGCAATGAGGCTGGATTCCGCATCGCCAGTTGAAAGAATATATTTTTTTACGTCGACCGCCTTGTAGGCCTCTCTTTTGGCCATTGCGAGGACGGCGGCGCCAGTGACAAAGGCCGTGGCCTGCGAGGTTCCGGTCATTGTTCCGTAGGTGCTATTCGGGAGGCAAGAAATGATGTTGTTTCCGGGGGCGGCAATATCTACAGTCTCGATACCGTAGTTGCTGGATGAGAGAACCTCTGTCTGTTTGTCGATGGCCGTGACAGAAATGATATTGGAGAGTCCATAGTCGGCTGGATAGTAGCGACTAACATCAGAGTTCGAGCGTTCATTTCCGGCGGCCGCGACAAAGAGGATCCCTTTTCTTTCGGCTTCAGCAATGGCATCGTGTTCCTCTTGTGAAAACTCAGTGCCACCGCCAGAATAGTTGATAATGTTTGCTCCCATTCTGACAGCATACTTTATCGAGGCGACGGTATTTTTTAGATTGTCTGTGCCCGCGACTTTTGGGTCGTAATATTTTAATATCATCAGGCTTACTTCTGGAGATATGCCGCTGATCCCTTTGTTGTTGCCGGCTTTTGCGCCGATGATGCAGGCAATGTGAGTTCCGTGTCCGTGATTGTCTGTCAAAATTCCATTATTAGAAACGAAGTTCCAGCCATGGGCGTCATCAACAAATCCATTCTGGTCGTCGTCAACTCCATTTGTGTCCTTGTCGCGTCCCTTTGAATCAGGGCCTGACTCGCCGGGGTTTGTCCAAATATTTGAATCTAAATCTTCATGACGAATGTCTGCTCCGGTATCGATGACGGCAACGAGGATGTCTTTGCTTCCTTTAGAAACAGACCAGGCGCGGCCGGCATCTGCTTTTTTTAAGCCCCAGGCTTGGTTTATTGCTGGATCATTGAAGAGCGCGCTGGGTTCGTTTTCGACGGCCTCGGTCTTTTCGATTTTAGAATCGTCAAAGCGGTTTGTTTTTTTTAGCTTTACTGAGTCGCTACTTCGGTTTGGGCGAAAAGATTGAAAATGTTGGAAGGCCCCGAGCCCGCCAATAAAAACAACGAAGGCTCCGCCAAGAATTAGGCTCAATTTGTGTGACCGCATGAAGATTCCTCCCACGGTCTATTATCGGTGAAAGAGACTACGGCCTTAACTTTTCTGGACCTGGTGTCTCATTTTGAAACGAGGCGGAGCCACTCTTCTGGGAATGGAACCTCGGTTCCGTCTTGATTGAGGCGTTTGTAGAATACAAAATTTCTAAGAACGAGTTTTATGTAGGACCTTGTCTCATCGTATGGAACCTCTTCTATAAATTCAAGAGCGTCAGGTCGGTAGCGAGTTTTAAGCCAACCGCGAATGGCCGTGCCGCTTGCGTTGTAAGCCGATACGGCGAGGATGTATTGCTGGTCATATTTCGTTAGCAGGCCCTTTATTTCTTTTGCACCCAAGGGGATATTTACTTCGGGACTAAACAGGTCCTCAGCTTCTTTGTATGGGATGTTTGTGTTGTGGCTAAGATTTTTTGCGATGCTTGGAAGAAGCTGCATAAGACCAAAGGCGTCCACAGGGCTCCGGGCTCGGGGGTTGAAGGC
>JAMIQD010000132.1:0-12052 GCA_035914755.1 Pseudobdellovibrionaceae bacterium
GTCGTTGCCTTTAATCCTGGCGAAATAGACAAAATGGCACTTCCTCCTTGCCATGCTTTTTTTCAATTTTATGTGGCCAATGGCCGACTTTCTTGCCAGCTCTATCAACGAAGTGCAGACATATTTTTAGGTGTGCCCTTTAACATCGCAAGCTATGCTCTACTAGTTCATATGATGGCGCAGGAGTGCAACCTCAAGGCCGGCGATTTTGTTCATACCCTAGGTGATGCCCACATTTACCTCAATCATTTGGAGCAGGTAAAAACTCAACTTGAACGAGAGTTTCGCCCTCTACCAAGACTCATTTTAAATCCAAACATCACAAGTCTTTTTGATTTTAAATATGAAGACATTCAAGTCGTTGGGTATGATCCACACTCTGCCATCAAGGGAGAAGTGGCTATATGATTTTGTCGCACATCACAGCGATGTCACAAAACCGCGTGATAGGGACACAAAACACGCTTCCGTGGAATATTCCGGAAGATATGAAGTTTTTTCGTTCCAAGACCAAAGGTCACATTATGATTATGGGCCGAAAAACTTTCGAATCGTTGGGCCCCAAGCCTCTTCCAAATCGTTTTCATCTTGTCATTAGCCGACAAGATCTGAATTCGACAAATGATATGGTCAAATACGTCAAAAACTTGCAGGAAGCTCTGGTTGTTGCAAAAAGCCTTGCCCCTCAGTGGGGAGACGAGATCTTTATCGTTGGCGGTGGCGAAATATATGCTCAGTCTATCGATATTGTGGACAAAATCTACCTCACTGTAATTCATCAGAACTTCGCGGGCGATACTTATTACCCAGAAGTACCTCTAGACAAATTCACTCTTTCTGAAAAGTTGGACCGTACAGATCCCATCCCTTTTTCGTTTTTAACCTATACAAAAAAGGTCTAGCCATTTGCGCGGTCGCTATTGGTTAAAAAGTTGGACACTATCTAAACATCTCTCATTTTGGCCAATCTCAATATGAGATTCTCCCTCTGAAGATATAAATTATCTTAGCCTTCGAAGAGTTTTCGCCGATACTTATTTAAGGTAATTAATGAGGGAAGAATCATGATCTCTGGAAATCTTAGCCCCGAACGACATCAGACAAGTGAAAGAGCCTATCTAGAAATTTACGGCCGCACTGGCACTTTGATCGCAGAGCTTAAAAACCTGTCTTCGACGGGTGCTTTTCTAGAAATTATTCAAGGTGATTACATTCCTCGAAAAGGGGATCTCGTTCGAGTCACCGTCCCTCTCGAAAGCGTTGGTCGCACTCACAGTGTTAACGCCGAGATCATCTGGGGACGAAGCCTCGGTGTCGGCGTCTGCTTCTTGAATCGACAAGAAACTGTGACCAAAATGCTGACTCAGAATCGCACGCAGTGATAGCGGCCCTAGTGAGCCGGGTCTCCTGATTTTATCTCAGGTCCCGGATTTTTTTCATACTTAAAATCCCCTCGTGCCAAGCTAATAAGGGCCTGATCGTAACGATCCTTAGGAATCGCGATTACGGTTTTGGCTGGTATCGCCGCCGTTTTTCGCGAAGAATGCCTATTTATGTGTGGATTAAAAACTTGCGCTTTTTCGTCGTCACCATCAAACCAAGTTAAAAGATCTTTGTAAGTCGCAGAAATTGGCATCTTAATTTCTTCTGAGTCTAGTGGTTTCGACCAAACGACCTTCGGAAAATAAGTATTCGCATTTCTTTCCACCTCAAGAACAGCGAGAAAACAAGCATAAAAGTTACGAGAGGCAAAACCGAAGTTGCGACGAGAATTCACATTTTGAACTAGCTCCGTAATTTCGCGAGTTTTATATTTTTCTGTCAACTTTCTAACCCCGGTTGGGCCATGATTATAGCCGGTAATGGCCAACGGCCAATCTCTCAAAAGGTTGTAGTTATCCCTCATTAATTGTGCCGCCAACTTCGTTGCTGCCATTGGGTGGTTACGAAGATCTACTGCCTTGGTCACCATGTGGTAGGGGCGAGCCGTATACCTCATAATCTGCCATAACCCACTGGCACCAACTTTTGAGCGCGCCAACACATTGAAAGAACTTTCAACGAAGACCAATCGGATCAACTCAATCGGAAGGCCCGCCTCCTTAAAAACTTTCTCCATATCCTCGAGATATCTTCCAGAGAAAAATATCGCAGATTGCATTCGATCTCTTTGACCCAACTGAAATCGAATACGCGTTTTCTGAGCTGCTTCTTTAAATTTATTGGGTTCGCTAATCCCCTGAAACATTCTCCAGATCTTTTTTTCTAATTCGTTCAAGCCTTCTTCTGAAGTGACCTTATCTAACTTTAAAAGTACTTCTTGAATTTCTTTCTTTTTTTGATCTACGTATTTCTGTTTCTGTCGCTCACGTTTTCTATAGCTCAAGCTTTGATCAACACTAAAATCCTTAAAGTCGACATCCATGTACACGATGTTCAAATTTTCTGTGTCGTGCAGAACTCCCTGATCCGTGTTGTATCTTGAGTAAATGGAGGTCCAAAATGCCACTTGTTTTTCCATGTCTTTTGGAGTGCTAAAAATATTTTCGGCATACCCCAAGGACTTTTCTTGGCCAGAGTAATCAGGTGTCCTAAATGGTCGACTACCAGTCAAGGATACCCCGCCCCCCACTTCTTTTTGCGCAAGGGGAGTATCCTCTTCGAGTGTTCCGACCTTTTCTTCATTGGTCTTACTTGAAACGTCTTCGGCAGACTGTTCTTTTCTAGAATCAAAACCAAAAAATTCGAAAAAATCAAAGGCCTGACTAGGGCTAACCACAACAGTAGAAATTAATAGCATGAATAGCAGTGACCAAGGTTTCAAACGCGACTCTCCAAAAAAATACCGATTCAAAACCAAATACCACTTCGCATACTACTTCAATAAGGCAACAAGCATCTGGTCAAACAAGTTTCGCACAGCAGCCTCATCTTTTGAACCATTGAAAATGAAAGTAAAGGTGAAAACTCGACCATCTCTACGTCCAGCATACCCAGCTAAGCTCACAACGTTGGTCAAAAATCCAGTCTTTGCTCGAACCCACCTCTCCCCGGGAGTATTTTTCATTCTCTTCTTGAGAGTCCCGTCGACTCCTGCAATTGGAAGCGATGTTAAAAATTCAGGCTGCACCTGAAAATCATTTTTTAAGTGCGAGACTATTTTCCAGATGGCGAAGGCACTCATGCGATTATCTCGCGTCAAACCTGAAGGATTTTGCATAAAAACTTGCTCTTCAGGTATGCCTAGTTTTTTTAGATGAACATTTACCATCTCCATCCCTGAATCCAAAGATCCCGGGGTCCCCTTTAGTGTTCCCAGGTTCTTAGTTAGCATTTCTGCAACATAGTTATTAGAAAACTTATTCATATCTGCCACTGCCATCTCGATACTTTTGCTCTCGGCCTCAGCAAGAAGAATCATTTTATCAGATGAGTTGCCAGCTCGCACTTTTCCGCTGACCTGAATCCCTCTCTGCATCAAAAAAGATTTTAAATTATATCCAGCCCAAATATCTGGCTTAGTTATGTTTTTAAAAATTACAACTTCTTTGGCGTCTTTTCCGATCTTTCCGCTGACATGAATAACATCTCCGCCAAAGTTCTTGTCTTCTACTCTAGAAGCCGTGATCGAATTTTCGCCGCCGGCAACTGTCTTTGTGTTGTTTACCAGTCGGACGTATTCATTCTCAGGATCTAAAAAAACTTTGGCAGGACTTCCGGATTTTCCTGCGGGGCGAACAAAAATATTTATAGAATTCCAATTAAAAGACATCGCCCCGACAGGGGCATCATAGGCTCGGTCCACTCTTTCTGGCTGGCGGCTACTGTCGTATCTTTTTAAATCAAACAGGGTGTCATCAACAACAATATCTCCCTCAATTTTCGTGACTTCATTTCTGACGAACATATTGACCAAAAACCACATGTTTTCTGAAACAAAGCCCGGGTCCCCACCCCCCTTTAAATACAAATCGCCCTTTAATACCTTTTCTTTAATTAGGCCGTCCGTAAGCAATTTAGTTTTGTATTTATATCCCGGAGGAAAGTACTCTAGCACGGCAGAAGCTGTCGCAATTTTAGAAATAGATGCGGGGATCATTTTCTTTTTTGAGTTGAGCTCGTAAATAGGGTCCTGATTTTCGCCTTCGCCGGTCGTTATATATACTCCAAGATCCGAATCAGAGACTCCTGACTTTTTTATTATTTTCTCGATTTCTATTTTCCAAGATTCAGTACTGACAACTTTTTCTTGAGAATGGGCTGTAAGTGTCGTTACCAACAAGATAAAAGCGGCGAAAAGTGGTCTCATGAGCGTTCTCCCTAGACTAAAAAATGGTATCTATGAGCCTTGTTGCCCTCAAGGAAAATCACTTGGTAAAGTGACTACTATGAGAAAACGCGATTGGTTCTTAGTTACCCTTCCCCTGTTCCTTACCTGGATTGTTGACCGGGTTAGTAAATTAGCGGTTACCGACTTAACGACTGCCGTAAAACATGGACCGATCAGCTTCATTCTCCACCATAATCATGGAGCAATGTTAGGACTTTTTTCTGATTTACCCGCCGTGCTGCGTATCGTGACTTTATCCACGGGCGGCGCCTTTTTGATTTGCTCCTACGGTTTGATACAATACCTCTTACCAATACGAAGTCTTGTTTTGCGAACAGGTCTTTCTGTTCTTTTGGGAGGAATCCTCGGGAACGTTGCAGACCGAATTTTTTATGGTTACGTCATCGACTTTTTGGTGATTGGAACACCCACACTTTCGAGTCCAGCTTTTAATCTTGCGGATGCGCTACAGTGGGTGGGATACGGAATGATCGTATTTGCCATCGTTCGCGAAGGAGATATCCTCTGGCCAGAAAATAACGCCCGCAAAACTTACTGGGTTAACAGAAAATTTCAGCTAAAATACTGCCTAATTTTAATGGCCGTTGGTCTAGGTTTGACTCTGATCAGCTTGGTTTTTTCTTATACGTATTTGCGTGTTACAATCTCAGAACTTGTTGGCAACAACCAGTTCCTTCTCCGTAAGTTTCTCGGTCCCTTCGTTATAACCTACTCCATAATTTGCGTTTCATTCTGCGCAGCTCTTTTTGCCATTGGGAAAGTCATCTCCCACCGCATTGCTGGCCCTCTTTATGCCTTCGAAAAATTTCTTGATGATATCCTAGAGGGAAAGGACCGCGGGCTCAAGCTGCGCGCGGGAGATGACTTTAAACATCTCGAAGAGCTCGCAGAAAAAATTCGAGAAGAAATCAAAAAAAGACCCATGACTGAGCCTAAAAAAGAAGAACCGCTTCCTTAAGCTTCGATAAATAATATCGTTTTGAAACTTGATCCCGAAGACAAATAGCCTGCAGGTAGTCGCCGTCTGGGTTTCTGACAATCCCAAGTGGCGTAACAGTGCGAGACTCGCCCCCTGTCGTTCCTTTTTGATATAGGATATCTAGGTTCTTTTTTTTCAGGATAGCATCAATGAGGGTATTCACGACTTGATTGCCCCCATTCAGTAAAGAGTAATCACCCCACTTTAGGCTTTTTTCCTGACTCTTAAGAAGATCTGACAATTGTGCTTGGTCTCCTAGCCTCTTAAAACACTCAAGGCCCACACCCAAGCAAGACCGAGCATCATCCAAGGCGCGGTGAGCGGCCCCTCCTTCGAGATTTAAAAACTTAACCAAGGTTTGTAACTTATGGTTTGCACAGCCGTGGATCAACTTCCTGGACAATAGGCTAGAACATAAAATCGGCCCGCTGGGGAGAGGCAGCTTATTTTCTTCGAATGCTACGGCAACAAATCCCAAGTCAAAAGGAGCATGGTGGGCCAGCAGAACGGCTTGATCCAAAAAACTGTAAATCTCACGAACTTTTTCTGGCATTTTCGGTGCATGAGCCACCATTTCGTTAGAAATTCCGTGAATGCTCATGTTGAACTCGGACAAAAGGTCTTTTGGCTTTAGCAGCGTTTGATAAGTGGAAATTTCCTTTCCGCCTTTCCATTTAACAGCTCCAAACTCGATGATCTCAGATCCTATGGGGTAGGCGCCGCTTGTTTCGGTATCAAAGGCCACAAAAGTGTATTCGGTCCAAGGTCTATGAAGTTCCATACAGCCGTTTCTATTTGTCATTGAATTCGATTTGAGTCAAATTATATAGAAAGATCAATATATATGAATCAAAGCCGTTTCTCAAAAATCATTTTTCTACTTAGCCTGCATCTGTGCGGTTTTCTTTGCCCGTCATTCTCTCGTGCGCAAGAAGATGCGAAAAAGGATGTCCCGAGCTTTAAAATGTCTGGCGATGTGGCTCTGCTTAGCAACTATATCGATCACGGCCTCACCCAAACAAATAAAGATCCCTCCTTGCAGGCGGGTTTTTCATTTAACTTTGGCCCTCAGTTTCGTATGGGGCTGTGGGGATCAAATGTAAACTTTCAATCTACCGAGCATTTTCTTTTAAAATTGAATGCAGAGCTAAAAATTCAAATAAGCCCCACGACTGATTTTAAATTAGCATACAATGATAATCGTTACTTCAAAACCGATACTCGCAACGGAAATACGGCGCAAGCCCTTATAACTTCACATGGGTATCGCATTCAATATGAAGGAATTAGCAATTGGGAAGGCACCGACACTTCTGCTACCAACTATTCTTTTTCAAAAGCCTTTGATGTAAACGGCAACTGGAAGTGGGACAATCAGGTCGGATATACAATGCTCAGCTCTGATACTTACTCGAACTACTTTGATATTCGGACGTCCTTTCTTTACAAAGGCTCCAGCAACATAATCTATCAAATTTCGCTTTCAGGAACTTCATCGCCGTCTCAATTTGGCGGCAGAGGGGATGTCTTCCCCTACGTAGGTGCTTCAACAAGCTTCTAGTTCTTAGTTATTCTCCACCATTAGAAGGCAAGGGTGATAAATCTTCGCTGCCGTGATTTTTCATCTCTTGGTTCACTGGATTTTCAATTTTATCCACTTTGCCAAATTTTTTCTGCGGCTTTTCTTCAAGTCGACGCTGACTCGCTTGCTTTACGAAGTTGTCGTAAACAGACATGCTGACGTTTGGATCGCCAAAAACCGTTTCTAATTTGCGCGGCTTGCGACCAGAGCTCGTCACATCTTTTTGTCTGATGCTGATTTTAATAAAGCCGATCAATTTCAGCGGATCCACTTCTCCCCGCTTTTCTTTGACACTTGAGAAACTTTTTATCGTAACAGTGTTATACTCTAAGCTCGCTTGAATTTTATTTTTAACTAAATCCAGACGCTCCGAAGAAACTTTATTTGCCAGGGTCGCACTCGCTCCCTGCACGGCTTGAATAAACAGTCCCGAAGTCAACTTTACTTCAGCATCTTGAAGACCCATCGTCACCGCTTTTATCTTATCCATTACATCAACAAATGTTGGGAGAGGATTCGAGGTTCCTCGGTCAAAAAGAACCGTGTCTGGAATATCGAAGTCAAAGCCATCCGGAGTCACCTGCACATTTTTAGCAAAATCACTTACCTGATCTGCCAAATAAGCCGTGACCACCTTGGTTGAACCGCTGTCGAGCAAGTTTGGCGTCTTCTGAACCGGCTCAACAAACTGCTGAAAGGCCTTTAGTGGCTCATTTATCAGATCTAAAAATAACTTTTCCAAAGTGATTTCGGCTCCAAAATTTTGAAAATTGTATTCAATAACTGACGGCGTAGAAAAATAATCTGACACAGCTTTTTTGGTTTCGTCAGACTGACCTAAAAGCCACATAACTAGGAAAAATGCCATGAGAGCTGTCATGAAGTCCGCCAGAGCCACCTTCCACGAACCACCGTGGCCACCTCCGGCAACAACCGTAATTTTTTTAATAACGATAGTCTGTTTCTTCTCTGCCATTTTTCTCTTGTCCAGTTCTGCCCTTTCGGGCTCCGCTTCTACTTATATAGACTATGCGGCTTTTTTAATGTCTTTTGTGGCCTTATCTACTTCGTCAAATGATGGTCGCTCTTCTGGCATGATCGATCGTCGCGCAAACTCCACACAGACAATGGGTGGCGCTCCGCGCTGACATGCTACCATCGCTGCCTTAATTACCTCAAGATAACGACCTTCAGCTTCGATATCCGCGGCCATCTTCGTCGCAGTCGGCTCAATCAACCCGTACGCACAGAAAACCCCGAGCATTGTACCTACGAGAGCGTGGGCAACGTGCTCACCGATAACCTCTGTTCCCTCTGTCAAGTGACCCATTGTTTTCACGATACCAAGAACCGCCGCAACGATACCAAGACCCGGAAATCCGCCTGCGACTGCTGCCACCGCATGCTGAGCAAGGTGCTCTTCGGCGTGAATACCTTTAATATCAGAACTCAACAAATCATCCACATCATACTGGGACAATTCCGCTGATAAAGTTATTTTCATAGTATCGCACAGAAAGTGAACTGCATGATGATTGTGCATAAAGCTTGGATAGGCTTTAAAAATCTCACTCTGCTCTGGATTCTCGATGTGTTTCTCAATCCCCTGTGGACCTTCTTTTCGCAACACTTGAAAAACCTGAAAGAGCATTTGCATTAAATCAACATAGTCCTTCTTTTGCGGTCCTTTTGCCGTCATAGCTTTGATAGAAAGCTTGACTCCCATCTTTACAATCTTCATTGGGTTCGCAACGACATACGCACCGAAAGCAGCTCCACCGATGATGACCATCTCAAGCATCGCAGCTTCGATGATCACGTGCATTTTGCCGCCGCCCGCTATATAACCACCAAACACCGTTGCAAAAACTATCAATATACCGACAAATCCCATGATTTACCTCGCAAGGTCTTTATCGGTAGATGAGGCTATGCTATTTAGAGACATTAAGATAAACTTGTCCATAGTCGAGGTTTAATTGACATGGGATTCAACCGAAGCGTTTTTACTATTTATGACAAATAATGTTTTGATTCGTTTAATTTTCTTTATCGTCACAATCACTACAGCGCCAAAGACTTTGGTCTGGGCTCAAGACAACAACGAAAACCAGGACCCTCTGATCGCCGATGTTTCTTTAAGTCTTTATGAGTGGAATCCAGGGCAAGGTGGGGATTTAAAAATCAAACTCCAATTGCCAAAAGGTTTTCATGCCTATGAAGACATGTTCCGTCTGACTTTGCTCGAACCAGAAGGCTTTCTCATGGCTCCTTTCAAACTCACTCCTATTGTTGAGTTCTATGACAAATTCAGCAAAAAAACACGCAGGGGCGTTAGCGAAAAATCCTCGATTTCAGCACATATAGAGGCCCCTTTGGGATTTCGCTTAGCCTCTCCAAAAATGAAATTTGAGCTCACTTACCAAGCTTGCTCCGAAACTTTTTGCCTCTTTCCAGTGACAAAAAAACTCGATATTCCTATCAAACTAATTGGCGCACCAGAGGTTCCACTTTTGAAGGTTGCAAGCCAAGAAGTCCCGCCAGTAGTGAGTCACAGCTTTTTTTCTCAAGAGTTTTTTGCTAACGCTCTTGGTGCTGGTGGGGCCATCGTCTTTCTTCTAGCCTTCGTAGCCGGAGTTTTAACAAGTTTCACTCCATGCATCTTTCCGATGATACCAATCACTCTCGCCGTGCTAGGAAATGACTCACAAAAAAGATCTCGCTCCCAAAACTTTATTGTAAGCTGCGTTTATGTCACAGGAATTGCCACCACTTACTCTATCCTGGGACTTGTTGCGGCCACGAGCGGAACTCTCTTCGGCGCCAGCCTCGGAAACCCCTATATCTTGTCTGTGATTTGCTTTGTTTTTTTAGCTATGGCGCTTTCGATGTATGGCCTCTATGACCTACAGGTGCCCGCCTTTATTAGGCAAAGATTTGGTGGAAAGGTCGCGATTGGAAATCTCCATCTCAAAACCTATTTAACAGGCTTGTTTGCCGGAATCGCAGCCAGCCCTTGCGTTGGCCCGGTCTTAGTCACAATCCTCGCGTATGTGGCAACTCGCCAAAACATGCTGCTCGGGTTTTTTCTGTTATTCACTTACGCTCTCGGCCTCGGCCTCATCTTTCTCCTCTTGGGACTCAGCAGTCAGGTCACTCGCCTCCTCCCTCGATCCGGCGCTTGGATGAATGGAGTCAAGTTTGCGCTTGGCTCTTTGATGCTTGCAGCTTTTTATTATTACCTTGAGTTACTTATTCCCCAGCGTGCCTTTGATGTCGCCCTGGGACTCGGCCTTATTTCTGTATCGAGCTTTTTTGGCGCCTTTGCTGCTACAAAAAATGCAGTTCAGGGACTCCGAAAGGGACTGATGCTTGCCACTCTGATGGTAGGTTTTGGATACTTGTCAGCGGGAACTTTTGAGCTGCGAGCCCTGCTTGAGCAAAGACATATCTCTGATGATGGCATTCCGAAATCTCAGCAGCTCGATTGGCAACCCTACAGCGATGCCGCCCTCCAAAAAGCTATTCAGGAGAAAAAACCAATTATCATCGACTTCTGGGCAGACTGGTGTGCCTCATGCCATGAGCTTGAGCAGTTCACGTTTACAAATCCTCAAGTAAAAGAACTCTCCAAAAGCTTTGCGCTGCTAAAATTTGATGCAACCAAGGACTCTAAAGACCTTCGTGATCTGAAGATAAGGTACAATATCCAAGGACTGCCGACGGTTCTTTTCTATAACGCAGATGGTCTTTGGCTGTCGGGGCTAACGCTCACAAATTTTGAGCCCGCCCCTAACTTTTTGAAACGACTAGAAAAAGTGAGAAACTAGAACCGCTTAAGGCGGGCAATTTCCATTTTTGCCTCGTTCAAGGCGGCCTGAGATGCCGCCATTTGGTTTTCCTTATCGGACAAGAGCTTTTGCATATGATTCAACCGAACCTCAAAACTTTTAATCACGTTATTATGTCGATCGACCATTTCTTGAATTTTCGCATCTAAAGATTTTCTCTCAGCAAGCTTGGCGTTGATTTGTTGAATTTTTTGCCCGGCCTCTAGCGCGAGGCCATTATGGCTGGTTTCCAACCTAGCAAGACCCTGCTGGAGTCGATCAAACTTACCATTACTGGCCTTATTAGACTCATTGAGAGCCTGGGTAATCTTGTTTAACTGCTCGTTCATGCTCATGATTTGGCTTTTTATCTCAAAAATTTGACGATCAGTGTTCAAATACGTAGGGTCAGCACTTGGAGCGGGCGGAATCAAACCCTCTCTACGAGCCGGTGTTGAAACCTTTTTCTCTCCAAAAAGTTCAGGGTTGAGTTCCTTTTGCATGACTCCTCCTTCGGAATTTGCTAGGTATCTTATGCTAATTTCTCTAGACACTAAAAGCAATCTTTCCTAGCGTGAGGGTTATGCTAAAAGTAGCTCAACTTATTAGATTTGTGGCAGGGCTTAATCCGCAGAATACTCCTGCGAAGCTCTCCTTTTACAATTTTCTGCGTGGTTTTCCAAATCCAGAGGATCCACTAACCCCCGAGTTAATTGAGCTTTTCTTTATTTATTGCATTGATTACCCTCACTGGGCTGCCAACAAAAATCAGCTCGGCACTGAAGTTCAGTATCTTTTAGAAAACTTCAATAACTTCTATCAACAAGATTTCGACCTCAGTAAAATTCGCTTTCCACAAACCATGCAACTTTTGGAGATCGAAAGAGTTCAAGACCTCGAAGAAGTTTTAACTATTTATTTAAAACGCATTTACACCGAGAGTGATAAAGTTCGACTAATAAACGATCAGAACAAGAGAATGATCGCTCTCATTCTTCATGAAGACAAATCCGTGACCGTGCGTGTTTTCGACAAAAAATTCACCCTCAGGGATGGTCACCTCGAACCTCTTCGCCATGATCTTGCACTTTATTACAACTCATCTTTGGAGCTCAGCTCAGACCACAAACAAAAGATCGAAGTCGCTCCTTACATTGTTGCCGAGTTTCAGGTCAAAAATGACAAGGTAAACGGAGCTCTCCTGCGTGGCTACGTCTACCAAAAGCTCATGGAATTCAAAGGCGAATCGTTGCGAGAACAAAGTCGCCTTTTAATACCTATCAAACGCCTTGAGCAGTTCTTTGTTGATC
>JAMIQD010000133.1:0-13926 GCA_035914755.1 Pseudobdellovibrionaceae bacterium
GGTGACCCCGTTGATAGTTGTGAAGTTTCCGCCAACGTAGACATTGCTACCGCTCGCAACTAGTGCAGAGACTGTGCCATTGACATTCGGATTCCAAGACGAGACGGATCCGTCTGATAAAATTCTCGCGAGATTATTTCTTTTTTGAAGTTTGACCCGTGTAAATGTGCCGCCGATATACCAACCACCTGAGCCATCTGGTATCGCGACGCTAATGGTTCCATTTACAAGCGGAAAATTAGTCTGCAAAACTCCGGTGCCGGTGTCCCACACAGCGCCACGATTGGATGCATTGAGGATATTGACGGCACCGAAGGAACCGCCAATGTATAAATTGGTACCATCTCCTGTGATGGTATTCACGCTACTAGTGACTCCGCTGTTAAAGGCTCCGATTACGGCCCCTGAGACGGCGTTTACGGCGGCTAAATTTGGTCGTGGTGTTGCGCCGACATAATTAAAACCTCCGCTCACATACAAGGTGGCCCCAGAGAGATAGAGGGCCGTGACTGGGCCGTCTAAACTCGCATCAAATAAGGGATCGACAGTTCCGGTTGAGGTGATTCTTGCAAGATATGAAATTGTGTTGGCGCCGATGCCAATAAAGCTGCCGCCGATATACCATCCGCCGCTGCCATCGGAGATCGCAGCGGAAACATCGCCGAGAACCCCCATATTGGCCCAATCAAAGCTGTCAATTTTTTCTCCGCTGCTGAGATTTAAGGGCACGCCACTTCCGGAGCAGGGACCCATCTGAGTGAACGAGCCGCCAACAAGCATAAAATTATTTAAATAGGGAACCATGGAATTGATGGGGCCATTTGCGCACAAGGGGGTTTTCATTGAAGCGCCGCCAAGTCCGAAGGGAGCTAATGTGGCCTGCGCGCCGGCGTTAGAATAAAAAAAAATTGCCATCAGGGATATTAAAATACGCATATTAATTAAACCCAGTGACCCAATTGATAAAGCAGTTCGTATTTCCGCCATCAACAACGGCTAATATGGAAAACGTGCTGTATTGGTAAGTTTGTCCATTGGCAGGGCTGAAGTAACTGTTCGTGCAACCTGAAAAAGTGTAAGTACGTTGGGTTGTTTCATAAATAACTAGAGTGTATGAGCCTCCAGAGGCCATGTTTGTAAGGGCGATCGTAGAGCCTCCAATGGACTTGAGGTAGTGGATATTCGACAAACTTAAGTCCACGGTGTTGCCAGAGCTGATAATATTTGGCGAAGAGGCAATAGTGCCATCAACCTGAAGTTTTAAATTTGCAGAGGGGGATGTCGTTCCGATGCCCACGCTGCCGGCGCTTGAGATGGTCATTTTTGTAGAGCTGTTGGTTTCAAAAGAAAGATTTTTTGGGTCATTGGTTCCGATGATGGCATCGACTCCAAAGCTGTTTCCATCTTGAACGAAGCCTGCAGAGTTGCTGATTGGAGTATAACCAAGGGCACTGGTGATATTTGCAGAGGTGATAGAACTCAATTTGTTATTAAACGCATTCCAATCCGTTTGTGACAAGTAACCATCCTGTGTGGTGTTAGCTTGTAGAATTGAAATTGTGGGAGTGAGTCCACCTGAAGAACTAAGTGGTGCGCTGGCCGAGACACTGGTGACTCCGGTGACAGAAGGGGCGGCGGGGGTCCAGACGCCGCCAGTATAGGTCAAGACTTGACCGCTTGTTGGGACAGTAGCCGCGATCGCATAGCCCTTAATTTTATCCACTGAGAGATTCGAACCAATAAATCCCGAGACGTCACCGGCAAGGGAGAGTCCGCCAACGGCAGAAGGTGTCATATAGGTTGTGGAGGTGCCGAGTATCAGTTTCCAAAATTCATCGTACTGAATTTGGCTCAGTGGATTGCTTGGATTTGCGGTAAAGTCGACAGCGGGGTTGACCTTCAATAAATGTTTCGAATCAAATCCTTCAATGTTTTCGGCGGATTTTGCTTGAACAGCGAAAGGCACCGCTTCTATATGTTGGCTAGAAAAAGTTTGGGGCCCGAAGGAGTCTGTAAAGCTAATCACAATTTCGCGGTCATCTGTGGAGGTCGGAGTGTAAGTCGATCCCGATGAGCATCCGGCGAGGCCAGTAAACATAAGGTTTGAGGCAAAAACAGAAGAAAGGCTGTAAGAGCCCGAAGCGAGGTTTGTGCCCTTGCCTATAGCTAAAGAGAAGTAACCCTTCGATCCAGTCATATCGACAGTGAAAGACTCTCGATACAATAAACAACTATTAGCAAGAGTGGGGGATTTGATATCGATAGTAAACTGCACTCCAGCCTCCTCGAGGGCCGTGCCATCAGAGCGTGTAATCACTCCATCCACGCTGAATGATAAGGGCGCCGCCAGCGCAGCTGCGCTGAGTAGGCTTGTGCAGATTCCTAAAAATATGGACCACGCTCGCAGGAGCATTAACACCATCCTAGGTTTATTAACCTATCGGAATTTAAGATGAATTGGTTGATGTTTTGTGCAAAGTTTTATTCAGTTTTTTGCGGATTCTCATGTTTAAGCGTCTTCTTATGGAAAGAAAGGTGTCATTTCATAGTTAATATGAGACGAGAGCTCATATTTGTTGCTGTCTCAAAAAGAGATTTTTAGGCAATAGGAGCTATATGAACCACTGTCACATGGTAGTTCCAGAGCACCATCGCCCACCTGATAGACACTTCTGGAAATAGTTTCAGTGAGCGCCGTAAGTTGCAGAAAATCCACAGGATTTGTGGTATATCTCCGCAGGATGAAACGCGCGTTTGTTTTTGCTTTAACTCTGGTTCTTTTTTGCATGGCACTGCCGGCGACTGTCATCGCGCTGACTCCTGAGCACTACGCGGTTCAGGTTCTAAAAAAAGATTTACCCCAAGCTCTCGCCTGGTTGAAACGTCTTGCTGAAGCTTCTAGTTTAACTCAACCAGAGGCGTATTCATTTTATCAATCAGCCCTGCCTGAAGTGCAAGAAAATCATCACCAAGGAATTTCAGTTAAAGGATCCCTTGAGCGGATGCTGCTACTTTTAGAAGGGGCTCGCTACTTCCCTCAGGCCGCGCAGGCTCCGATCGAGTTTCTCGATAAGAAGGAACATATTTTAAAAATCCTTCAGATCGCTAAAGATCACCTGGACCGTATGCAAATCGGAGAAGATCCTCAAGTGCTTCTTGAGGAGTGGGCGGCGTCTACTTCTGGAAATAATTTGGGGGCTAAATTTGAGACGGAGCTGCTCGGGGTTTTTATCGAAATGCCTCGGCTCTTGAGTCAAGCCCCCGCAGCGGTGGCTGCTGAAGAAATCCCCGAAGGCTCAGGGGAAGTTGTTTTCAGTGAGGCCTCAGGCAGTGCTGAAATCGCGCTGACGGACGAAACTCAAGTTCTGACTGAATCAACAACAAAGCCAGAAAGCCAAGCCGAAGTTCAGGTGGTAGTTACGAAAAGTGGGCAAAGCTTGCAAGACCAAAGCTTCGAGGAACAAAGATTTTCTTCTTATGTGCAAATGGCCGAAGCGGCAACAATCTCTGGGGAGTGTAGCGGGGCCACTCTTTGGAAAACCGACCGCGCGGAATCATGTCAGAGTGATGACTCTATAGAATGTGACCGCAATTACGCGCGTCAGTGCAAAAAGCTTCAATAAGATCAAAAAGTCCTCTAGCATCTAGGTATGGAGGATCTCATGGCTTCTTCTAATATTATGTCTATCAATACTCCTTTTGCAAAAATGATGGGAGTTCCGTATCCAATTATTGCGGCCCCGATGTTTTTGGTGAGCAATGAAAATCTTGTCGTCGCAGCAAGTGAAGCTGGCGGAATCGGAACCTTTCCGGCTTTGAATTATCGACCTATCGAGCAGTACCGAGACGCTTTGAAAAACATCAAACAACGAACAAAAAAACCCATCGGGGTTAATATTATCGTTAACAAAAGTAATAAGCGCCAGAGCGAAGATCTCAAGTACGCTCTTGATGCGGGTGTGGAGCTTTTTATCACGTCTTTGGGGTCCCCTCAGGAGGTGATCGCGGAGGCTCACAAAAATGGCGCCAAGGTGATTTGCGATGTGACGAATTTGCAGTTTGCAAAAAAGGTTCAAGATCTGGGAGCAGATGGGGTTATCGCTGTAGGAGCTGGAGCAGGAGGGCATGCGGGGCCGATTTCTCCTTTGGTGCTTATTCCATGGTTAAAACAAGAATTGCAAATACCAGTTATTGCTGCGGGTGGAATCTCCCACGGCTCACAAATACTCGCCAGCCTCGGGCTTGGAGCTGACGGCGTGAGTATTGGTACCAGATTTATTGCTTCAAAAGAGGCCGAAGTCGATGCTTCCTACAAAGAGGCTGTTGTGCGAGCGACGCCAGAAGATATTGTGATGACGAGCCGGGTATCTGGCACTCCCGCCGCCGTGATTAATACTGAATATGTCAAAAAGTTAGGAACTGATTTGCCCTGGGCTTTGAAGGTGTTAAAACAAAGTCCTCTGACTAAAAAATATATTGTGCCGCTCATTCATTTGATGGGCATGCGAACTCTAGAGGCCGCGGCGAGTAAGCCGACTTGGAAAACAGTTTGGAGTGCGGGTCAATCTGTGGGGCTCGTAAAAGAAATTCTCCCGACTGAAGAAATCTATAAAAAGCTTCTTGTGGAATATCAAGAAGCTTTAGAGCGATTGCGTACCGAAAGCGTGAGCTCGTAGGTAGCAACTTTTTCGGTTTTACTTTTGGAAGGAACCGTGGAGTAGGCTTTGAAAGTTCCTTCAAGGCGATCCGGAGAAACTTTCGCTTGCTCTATTAGGGCTCGGACCTTGTCAGCCTCTTCGCAGATAAAAAGCACATCGCCATCACAGCGCTTTGAAAAATTGGCTTTAAAGTCCTTAAAGATAAAATCTATTTTTTGCCCGCTTTCGTAAATGGCAGCAACGGCGGTGATGGCGATAGAGAGTTCCGCGCCAATGCCGAGGGCGCCGAAGTACATCACTTTGAGGTGGTTTTGGGTTCGCCTTCCGAGTTTAATTTTGATCACGCTTCGAGTCGGAGAGAGCTCTGTGCATTTGGGCCGAACAAAGGCGAGCAGGGGGATTTTTAACAAGCCGTAAAGCAGTAAAAACATATTGGCTTTAAAGAGACTAAGATGTTTCTGCGAGCTGTGCTGGGTGCCAGACATAAAAAAGCCCTCCTCTGAAGGAGAGCTTTTTTGGTTTGCTAAAAACCGGCTTAAACTAGTCTCTCACTTCTGCTAGTGAAGAATAATTGTCGTAGAGTTTTTGCTGACGGTCAACCTCTTTGCCCCAACGATTGACTTCGCCTTCGTAACCTTTTTTCTTGTTCTTCCAGTCGCCTTCTGTTTTGTTGAGGGCATTGGTTCTTTGGGTCACCAGATTACCTTGTTGTTTAATCTGTTCACCGCGAGAGGCCCAGACCTTCTTTTCTTCTTGCAACTGACTCATCTGTGTTTCGTAGTCAGTAATATTGGTATCGCGCTTAGTGATATTCTCTTGTAGTTTTAAAATCAGCCCCTGAAGTTCTTGGAGTTTCTTTTCTTCTTGAGCTTTTTTTGTTTTTTCGTCGGTGATAAGTGCGCCAATTTCTTTTTCTTGGGCGCTTATTTTGCCAAGGGATTTGTTATTTTCTTCGGTTTGGGCAGAAATAGTTTTTCGCTGCTCATCAACCTGGGCTTTGGCTTTTTCGATCTCGCCAATGTTTTTGTCCACGGTTTTGAGATTTTTTTGGTACTCTCCTAGATTTGATTTTGAATTGCCAAGGTTGTTTTTAATTTTATCCAAACCTTCTTTGGCCGTTGTCCCGGCAAATGCGGCGGGAGTCATTAATAGAGAGCCACTGATGAGGAAGCTCGCGAATTTATTCTTGGTATTTTTGACGTTCTTCATAGTCGTCTCCTTTTAATTGTTATCCAAAGAGGTGATTTTGTCGTCTTGAGGGCAAACGTTTTTTAGAGAAGAGCGGTAGTGCCCGACCTCGTCTTCCCAGATCTCGCCCTGGAACTTCCAGTTAAGGCTCTTGCCTGATTCCACCTTTAATTCAGGTCTTTCTTTTTCAGTGATACTTCCGCCTGCCATCTGATAACGAATGTGCTCGCCAGCTCCTGAATAGAGTTCGTAAGCGAGGACTTCGTTTTGTTCTAGTACCCGGTAGAGGCTTCCAGCCAATTGAGCCATGCGATTTTTAAGTGCGAGTCCGGCCTCAGCGCGAAGTTCGCCCTTTTCTTTTTCCATGCGAGCTACGCCCATTTCGCGCAATTTCTTAATTGAAGTGCGTGATTTTTGTGCGATGAATTGCTGGATTTTAAAACTCATCTGGCGTTTTTCTGCCACAGTGAGTTTTTCTTTTAAAGACTCATCTTTTTTATTGTCGATAAGTTTTTTGCGGTATTCGCTGATCTCTCGACCTGCTTCGCCAGCCTTTTTCATGACTGATTTTTCACGGGCAAGTAGAGTCAGTGTCACTTTATTGAAGCGCGCAATCTCGTCTTCATAGGAGTTGATTTCTGTTTGCGGAACTGTAAATGAAGGGTGTCTTGCGAGCTCGACAATAAAGGCGCGCGGGAGGCCGTCGACTTCTTTGCGATCTGAATTTTTGAGCCACGCCTTGGTTGTTTCATAATAGTTCGTGACGTTTTTATCGTTGGCATTTTGATAAGTTTGCAATCTTGCCTTGAGCGTGCCGTATTTCTTTTTCATTTCCGTTAACACCTGAATTCCGTCACCGTATTGGCACAGATTTAAGTATCCGACCGTGCGTACAGTGTAGGATTCAGGTGCAAACGCATTTTTAAAGAAGTCCGTGTGTAAAGAAAACATATTTCCGGCAGCGCCTTCGTAATCCTCTGCCATTACCTGAGTCCAAGCCTGTTCAGTCATAGCTTGGAGCCACAAGGGATTTGATTTATCTACTCTCAAATAAGACTGAAAGGAATCTTTGTAAGCACCTTTTTGAAAGTAAATTCGGCCAACGGTGAGAGCTGCGATATTTCGAATCAAACCCTTTTTGTCGCCGGCTGTAAGTTCTAAAACCTTGTTCATAGTAATGATGGCGTCATCGACTTTTCCTTGTCGGTAAAGAGAAAGTCCAGAGATAAAGGTAGCCTCAGGGTAACTCGGTGACTTGTCGCCAATAAACATCAAGGCGTCTTCAACTTGTCCGAGTTGTCCTGCTTCGAGGTAGTATTTGGCGCGGTACATTTGATAGGTTTCGTTTTGAGTTGTATCGATATCGTATTTAGTGATCAGTGGATCAATGTATTTAACATCAGACACTTTTAGGATAGGGAGATTTTCAATTAACTTATGAACGGCCTTTTCTTGCCATTCTTTGCTTTTTGCATCCGTAGCAACCTTGATAAGCCCCATGCGGAACTCCGAATTGAGACCGAGGCCTTTAGCAGTGAGGGCATAATTGTACCAGGCTTCAGTGCGATATTCTGGGTCTTCCATTAATTCCGCAAACAAGCCCAGGGCGAGTTCGTAGTTTTTTTGGTACTCAAGAAAGATCAAGGCTTGAAGCATCTTGTAGTCATTGGGCTTCATTTCTTCGAGAGCTTTTAGCTCCGGGCTTTCGACTGAATAATCGAGTTGCGGTTCTGGAACTTCGTTCAACACTTTTAAATCAGGAATATTTTGTATTCCCTTCTGCGAAGTCAAAGCTTTGGCGCCTGAGGCGGGAGCAATTTTGAGAGTCTCCAAAGAAATATTCAGGACGGGTGGCGATTGGTTTCTGCCAATAGCATTTAATTTAAGTTCACCGGCCTCAGGAATATTCAAGGGCTTAATATTGGCTTGAATTTCTCTTTCTGAACCCAGGTTCAAACGAGGAATCTCCGTGAGCTTTTTGTTTTTTTGCACAAGCTTGTAGGCGGGGACCTGACTGCTTTTCATATATGTTTTTGGTTTCTGCTGAGCATAAGCTGTCCCAGCAGTCACTCCGAAAGTCGCCAGCGCTAAAACCAAGGTATTTTTTTTCATAAACGTCCCCCAAAAAGTAACTAAATTAGAACCAGTATGTCAGGCCAAACAATAAAGAGGTGTCATTGATCATTTTAGTGCCAAGATCACGCTCGCCGACACTTGATCCTGCGCCAGAAACACTTGCTGGTAAAGTGCTATAGTATTTGTATCTTTGCTGATTAGACCAAGTGTTGCCGAGTTCTGCTTTCAATGCCAAATGTTCGGTAAAAAAGATTTGCTGAAAGACTCCAAGCTTAACAACCGGAGAACTTTTTGACTCATCGCCTTCGATTTTTTTGATTATGTAATTTTGGACACCTGCACCTAAAGAAATGCCCATGTCGAAGTAAATAATATTTGCATCCATAAAACTCATTTTTGCGTAAAATGGAACAAGCGTTGCGGATAGAATTTGCGATGAGGTGAATACGTTGTGGTCAGGGTAAACTCCGTATCTCCCTTGAAATAGAGTGCTGGCATCATTATCCTGCAGACTTCCTGTCTTGTATTCTAAATCTAAGCCCCAACGTTCGTTAAAAAAGTAACCAAAGTTCATTCCATAAAGTGTTCCTGATACAAATGGATCATTAAATGGGACGCCTGCGTTGGCACTCAAAAAATATCTCGACGCTTTGGTATAGCGACGGTTTTGCACGACCGCAAAGTCATCGTCTTTTGCAGACCAATATTTTTGTTCAAGCTTTTTGATGTCAAGCTTATCAGACCCAGAACCTGCGGGTTTTGTGGGGGCTGTTGTTTGTGCGTAGGCTAAAGAACTCCCGAGCAGTAGTAACGTGAGTGTGAGAGTTTTCATTTTAAGTAGTCCTCCGTATTAGTTTGTACTCTTGAATAAGAATGGATAAGTGACGAGCACTTTTGTTCCCCCATTCGGAGCTGGGAACTTCCATTTTGCAACCTTATTCAATATACATCCTTCTACGGTTGCGTTCTTTAACGTTGTATCGCCAATGGCCTGAGTCTCGACTGCCCCAGTTCCTGCGATAGTGAACTTGACAGCGACTTTACCGAACAACTGAGGATTTGCACTCAGTTGTCGTTCGTAACAGTATAAAATTTGACCAAGTTGTGACTTGATGTATTGAGCGATCACTTCGCGGTCGAGGCCGCCGATTATTTCGCTTTCTTCTTCGATGAGACCGACTCCGCCACTGCCGGTAGAGCCAGCGCCGAGGCCACCAATACCAGAAGTATTTTTACCACCACCGCGACCGGCAGTTGAAATCATCACTCCTTGCATAGAAGAATCTGTTCCGTAGTCACGACCTGAACGATCCATGTTGCCGACGGCAGCAAGAGCCCGGCCACTGACGCCAGTTCCGGCTTTAACTCCGTTAGAGACAACCACATTCGCGCTCTTTGCCGCTTGGGCAGAAACTTTGCCGATCAAACGTGAAATACGCGGATCAGAAACGGCCTTCAGCATGTTTGCAACTTTGCCACTGCCAGATTGGCCGCCGGCAGCTTGCTTGGGAGCTTGTTGGGGCTCAGTAACTGGTTTTACCTCTGCAGGTTTAGGGCGTTTTTTTAGATCAGTTTTTACGATAATTTTTTGTGCGGGGGGAGGGGGGCTCACAAGAGCGACCTCTTCTTTTTTTGGTGCTAAAAGACTCAGGCCTCCGACCATTGTTCCAAACAGCAAGAGGAGTAAAAGACTTTTTTTGCTGTCGCGATCCACAAGTTGGCTCGCAGGAACGCGTGTCATGGCCTCTTCGCTCGTCAAATAAATAGTTTTTTGCCGAACTTGATATTGATCAAGAGTGTATTGAACCCAAGAGGTTGAGTCATTTGCGGGGATAATTTTTTTAGTGATGGCCATTTCGGGAATAAAGCTTTGTCCCATTGGTAAAACGCGGGTTTCAATGACTTGATCTTGCAGTTTGACCAAAAATAATTGATAGGGTTTTTTAGTGCCATCATTCGCAAGGGCATTTTTTTCGAGCTTGATATAAAGATCAGCTTCTTTTGTTACAGGGGTAAGTTGCAAAGTGGATTGAGAAATCTCGAGGGTTTTTTCAGTATCCAGGCAGATCTCGCAGGGAGTGCCAGAGAGGACTCCATCAAGACTCATGTCGATATACCACCACTTTCCATCGCGGAATTCAAAAGTGCCTTGCATTCCTTTTGAAGCCGGTGATATTGAAATCACATCGGCGAGGCGAGAAGAACCAAAGGTAAAAACTGGCTGCGAAGAGCGAAGTTTCCAGGTTTTGGTCGTCCCATTGGTGAGAGACTGCTTAATCATTAAAATATTCATACGTACCCCGGTTGAATAAATCTCAAATACTTAAGTTTTTAAAAAATTATCTTAGGTAGAGGCTCGATTCGCGGATCCGACCGTCCAAATCTTTTTGCACATCATAAAGAGGTAGAAATTTAATACCTCTTTTTTGCACAAGATAAGCGCCGTCAGGATTTCGAATCGTCCCTTTGAGATTCATCTCGCCGAAGTTCACTTCTTGAACTTTGCGGACTGTCTTCGATTTTGCCTGCGCCCCTGTACTTCCTAAGACAACAATTAATCCTATGATTAATGTTTTCAATTGTTCCCCCAAACAAGCCTTCGGAAATACTAGCAGCGCGACTTAATTTAGATCTAAATTTTTATAACAATACTCTAATTTGCATTATCTAAAGAGGTCACCTTACCGGTAGCTGGCGAGGTCTGCCCTTTCAGATAAGTCAATTTTTTACCAATCCATTCTTTCAAGTCGGCTTTGGTTGTGATCTTCCCAACGCGTTCGTAAATCTGCTGGGCCGTCGCAATCTCGGTCGACTTATAACTTTCGATCAGGTGGGCCTGTTGTAGCAGGATCTCCACATTGTCCTTCTTCTTAGCGGATAATTCAGCGATTAACTGAAGGGCTTTTTGGGTCTCTCCGCGCTGAGCCCAGGCCTCACTGAACAAAGGTCCTACGTTATAATTATATACTTGGTCCCCAGAGAGTTTAGAGAAATTTTCTGTTGAGGCGATAAAATCTTTTTCTGTGTAGGATTTGACTGCGCTGAAAGTTGCGATTTCTGACGAATCCATGTTCATGTCGACAACTTTGGCAAAAAATGGAATCGCCGCATTGATATCTTCGAGCTGATAAACGAGGCGCCCCTTTTGATAGGTAGCCAAGGCATTCTCAGGTTGAGCCTTTAGAATCTCATTTGCGATCCATAAGGCTTTCTCTTTTTGATCCCGAGCATCCGCCGCGACGCTCAAGTAATAGAGCCCCAAAACTTGGGTCTCTTTAAACTTCGCGAGCTCGAGGGCTAGTTTTTCTGTGACGTCGTATTGTTTTGAGACATAGCAATTGTTGGCCATCTCGAGGATGGATTGAATTTTTGCATCTTTTGTCGCAAAAGATCGGACACAAACTTTTGCGTTGGCTTTTGTCACACGAACAGGCCCCATGTCTGTTCGCGATGTCAGATAAGCCTCAAAAGCACCAGGAGCCGGGTAGTTAACTGCAGGAGCGATAGTAGCCTCGGGATTCATCTCTGAATAATCGCGATTTTTTCCGTCGGTTGCTCGCGCCACGACTAGCGTCTTAAGACGTTGCTCGTTGTCAGCTTTTTTGCCTTGAATGGGCTGAGTGAGTTTTGCCAAGGCTTCTTTGACGGCAGATCTTTCTGCCTCTTGGAGCCCTCCCGGCATTGGCATATTCTGCAGGCTTGAGATGTAATTCGCATAACATCTGTCGAGGCCTGCAAGAGCTTTGCGTACGATCTTCTCTTCTTTGCTTAGAGAGAGAACGTTGACGTAGGCGGTTTGTGCTTTGTTGAGCTTCTCAGTCTTCATTTCGAGGACCATGGCGAATTTTTCTATGCGGGCTTTTACGCTTTGGCTCACGAGTTCAGACTCCAGAATTTGAGCCTGCACCAAACGCGCAGGAGCTTTTTCTTCGCTGGAAATATTTCTTGCCATAATTTTTCGAGAAATATCGAAGGCAGCGGTTTTCTTTCCTTCAAGGAGGAGTTTTTCGGCTCTGTCATTGAGGATCTGAGTCGCATAGGGCTCCATATTGATGGCTAAAATCTTCTCTTGTAATTTTTGGTACTCAGGGTGGGTGGTATTGTTGCCATAGGTGAGCATGATTTTAGAGATCATACGTGGCTGATTTTTAACATCAACACCCTGTAGTAACACGTTATAGATATCCCTGGACTCTTTAGTTCGCCCTTCGAGACGGAGAAAGTCCGCTGCGAGTTCCATGTGGGTATTGACGTGCTTTTTATCTATACCCGCAATGATTTTTAAAGTCTCAGCAGCCTTTAAAAGCTGACCAATTTCTGCGTAAGATTTGGCAGCGTCCTTAAGCCCATCTAAAGTTCTCTTGTCATCGGGGTACTTCTTTGCGTATTGCAAACTCAGTTCGGCTCCTTCAAAAGGTCTTCCATTTGCATATAGCAAACTCAAAGCCTGCCAGAGAGAATCTTTTGCAAGAGGTGAGCTTTCGTGTTCTTTTGCGAAGTCAAGAAGCTTGCGCGCGGCCGCAGAGGCATCCGCCCCTTTTGCGAACTCTTGAATTTCAGCAAAATGAGATTCTTCGAGAATTTTTGTCATTCCTTTTTTGCGATCATCAGAAGTATTGGTCGAGATGATCTTTTTAGAGAACTTTTGAAGGCCGGCATAGTCTTTTCTAAGATTAAGCATATCTAAGATAAGATCTTCGGCCTTCTTTTTTAGATCTGGCTCTTTGCCAGTTTCTGCGATAGGGCGGAGCCATTTTTCAGCTTCTGGAAAATTACTTTCTTCGTAGGCAATATGTCCGAGCTTAAAGCGGACATTCTGTGCATGTTTTCCAGTGGGATGTTTAGTTAGGTAGTTCATCGCCAATTCTTTGCGCAGAGCTTCTTTTGTTGGATCTTTGTCTTTAGCTTTATCTAAAGATTTCTCTATAGAGTAGAGGGCGCCATAGTTTGCATCGTGCTGCATGAGAGGCTCTTGGGCTCGATCACCGACAAACTTATATTCTTTGCTAGCTTCGTCGAGCTTTCCGACTTGAAAGAGGAGCTCGCCTAGGGCGAAGTGTGTTTTTAAATCAGGCTTGCTGGGGTCTTCGTTTTCGAGAATCAAACGGAAAGACTTTTGCGTCAAATCAGAGAAGGCCACATTCTGTTTGTTTTTAAGCCAGATTTCCCACCATTTTTTTGCAATTTCTAGGGATTCGCGGCGGTAGTCCTTGTCGCAGGCTTCTGCGGCATCTTCAGGTTTTTGTGCAGATCTCCACAGAGAATCTACTTTGCAGGTTTCGCTTGTAGCTTGGAGTTGAACAACAACTTTATCTCGTTGTTTGAGATCCTCATGAGCACTTACCAAGTAAAGGCGAGCTTTGACAACAAGCGGACTGGTAGGGTTTTTTTCGATAAATTCGTTTAAAAAGAGGCCCATTTCTTTTTGGCGACTATGAGACTCATAGAGCTTTGCGAGATCAATCATGGCGTTGCCTATTTCAGACTCTTCGCAAATTTCAGAGAAGAAAGAGTAGAGTTTGTCAGCAGGATGGCTGTCGCCAATAAAGATAGTTAAATCTCTAAGAGCTTCTTTGCGTAAGCCGTGGCGGTTTGAGGGGACTTCGCCCTCACGCAGCGCTGGAGTGTTTTTTACCACCTGTATAAGTTTTTTTACGCCATTGTCAGATTCTTTTAAATTGTAATAAGACCATGCGGCTTTGTACATTCCGTAGGAGTAAACACGGGACTTTGGCATTTTTTCGATTTTTAAAAATTGCTCGAGAGCGGGGCCAAACTTTCCTTGATCATAGAGGAGCTCACCAAGAGCGACAGTGCCATCTGCTATCAAAGGAGATCTTGGAAACTTTTCTACCAGTCTAGTGAAGAGAACTGAAGCCTCATGTGCTTTTCCAACCTGCTGGTGAGCAAAAGCGTTATTAAAGAGGACGGCATCCATATCTTTAAAGTTAGGAAATTCTTTTTCGATGCGAGTGTAAACACCAATGGCGCGCTTAATAGCCTC
>JAMIQD010000134.1:0-1746 GCA_035914755.1 Pseudobdellovibrionaceae bacterium
TTAGAGGCCGTTGTCGTATTTCAAGAAAAAGGGGCGACAAAAAAATTTGAAAAAATCGCAGTCCTAGAAAAAACTCCGCGGTCTGTTGATGGCATAGTTCTTGGTCTAGAAAAAAATTTGCCAATCTACTTTTCTCAGCTCGAAAAAACTTCGCGGATAGTAAACGCGCCTTATCGCGATGAACGATTGTTTATTTTCGAAAAAATACAAGACGTCAAAGATTCGAGCGCCACGACTATTTTTTTGATGATCGTGAGAGCGAGTGAATTTTATGAAATGTTCAAGGCAGAGTCGTCACAAAAGTTATATTTGATCACCCAAGATGGAACCATTTTATTTGGACCACCTCAGTCATTGGGTCTAGGGATTCAATCTTTATTTCCTGGGCGCTTTTTAGAGGGCACGAGCAGCAAGGTTGGACAGGGGGCAGAAGCCGTAAAGGATATATCAGGAGTTGACTTGCTGACCTCCTACTCTCGTGCTGGATTTGGCGATCTTCTCGTAGTTACTTCGGTCGAAAAGAAAAAGGCCTTAGGAGCCGTTGATATTCTTATAAGAAAATCGCTGATCTTTTTTGGAATTTTGATTTCAGTAACGGTTATCGTGAGTTTGATGGCCTCAAATTCTTTGACGGAATCTCTGACCTCTCTGTTTCAGGCCACTAAAAAAGTTTCAGAGGGGGATTTTAATATTCGTGTCGCAGTAAATTCTTCTGATGAGGTCGGGGCGCTTGCCTCAAATTTTAATTTGATGGCCGCAGAGGTTTCGAGGCTTCTCGATGAGACTGCGCAAAAAGCAAGAATGGAGTCTGAACTTCAAACGGCGAAGACAGTTCAGGAAACTCTGTTTCCGGAAACTGAGGCAAAGATAGGCCCGCTTTCAATTGCTGGTTATTATGAGCCGGCGAGCGAGTGCGGCGGGGATTGGTGGCACTATTGTCAGGTGGGGAGAAAGATATTTTTGTGGATAGGAGATGCGACCGGTCACGGAGCTCCAGCGGCTCTTATTACTAGCGCTGCAAAGTCGGCATCATCAATTATCGAGAGATTGAATATATCGCCCGCACAAGCTCTAGAGCTGCTGAATAAGTCGATCTATGACGTTTCAAAAGGGCGGATTATGATGACCTTTTTTCTCGCCGCCTATGATCCGGAGACCCACGTTTTAACTTACGCCAATGCCTCTCATGAGGCGCCCTTTTTAATAAAAAAAGGCGAGGGATCGCTGAAGAAGAAGGACTTAATTCCCCTCAACGAAGTGAACAGCCCTCGCTTGGGGCAGGATCGTGAAACAAAGTATAAACAGACGACGATCACTTTGGATCCTGATGACATGGTGTTCTTTTATACGGATGGCATTCCAGAGGTTCAGAACACAATGAAAATGACATGGGGAGAGCGGGATTTTATTAAGGCAATTGTGAGCGCGAATAAAGATTATCCGACAGCGCATGACTCTGTCGCCCGCCTCGTGCAAATGATTCAAGACTATCGTCAGGGCGAGGTCTTGATTGATGATGTAACATTTTTTGTAGTCAAAAACGACGTAAGCGTTTAAATTCATATCTGTAGATCAGAGAAAAAGGGGATTCGCATGTCAAAATTTGACGTAAAAATGGATAAAGCTGGAGAGATACTCAAAGTAGTTATGGCCGGATCAATTGATGAGGATGCCGATTTTACTCAGTTTAGCTTAGCTGGTGTCTCTCGAATTGATATTGATATGACAGGACTTAAAAGTATCAAC
>JAMIQD010000135.1:0-21332 GCA_035914755.1 Pseudobdellovibrionaceae bacterium
TCTCAAACAGACAGTGCTGGCAATGTTGGCCAAGCTAGCGCCCAGTACTCTAGGGACTCCAATGGAACTTCTGAGACCTTTATCAGCGATGCTTCTTTCGGAAAAATCGACATTCTATTTATTGATGACAATTCGGCATCGATGGATCCAAACCAAGCTTCTTTAGGCACCAAGTTCTCGGGTTTTGCTTCTGAGTTGTTAAATATCGATTGGCAGATCGGGATTACTACAACAGATTGCAGCACTGGACCGTATGGAATCTGTGGATCTTTATTGCCAATGACAGGGACCGGTAACAAAATCCTGACTCCCTCGGTGGCGAATTATCAAACGGTCTTCAACAACTCGATTCAACGACCAGAGACTGTAGGCTGTTTAAATACGGGAACTTGCCCATCGGGCAATAGCGAACCCCTACTGTCTGCAACTACAGCTATGAATAAATACAATACGGACAATAACGGATTCTTCCGCTCGAATTCAGATTTGGCGATCGTTATACTGAGCGATGCTGACGAAAGACAAACTGGCGGAGCAACGTATGCGAATAGACCTACTGAGTTGGTCAACGCCTTTAATAATATCTGGCCAAGCGGTAAAAAGCTGAAAGTTTATAGCATTATCGTCCAACCAAATGATGCAACCTGCTTAGCTACCATGAAAGCTGGCAGTAACGGGTTTAGTTTCTACGGAGCTCTTGTGGATCAAACCGTAAACCTCACCAGCGGCATCAGCACAAGCATCTGCGCCCCAGACTATAGTGTAACTTTAAAAAGTATCGGCGAAAGCGTTAGAACCTTAACGAACTCTGTGGCCCTCGCTCATACGCCTATTGGAGGCTCTGTGACGGTCACCTTTATGCCAAACCAAAGCATCACATATAAAGTGATTGGCAACCGGGTGGTCTTTGATTCTCCGCCTTCTGTAGGCACTGAGATCAAAGTGGACTACCAGTATTAATCAAGACCGAAGGAGTATCTCAAATTGAGACGCTCCTTTTCTTAGGCCTCCGCTAGGAGCGCTCAATTTTGTCATTTCTAGGCTCTGGGCCGCTTTCGGCTCAGCAGGTGTCTTTTTTTTTTACAAAAAAACCAACTTTATGCACAAAAAAGTCGCTGTTCGACTCTGGCACACCCGTTGCTTTACTAAATAAGTAAGCTGGAGGCGAATGTATATGAACAACTTTAAAAAGTACTGCAATGGATTGGTTCAAGCATCAATAGTTTTAACTTTCGGACTCAACTTGGTTGGGTGCTCTAAAGATGAGGGATCTGGAGCGGGCGTCGAAGCAAAGGCCACCGTCGAAGAGCCGGTGACCACACAAAATCCGAATACCGCTCGTTATAAAAATCCCCATCACTGCGATCAAACCGCAAAAAACTGCTACAAAGAAACCTTTGAACAGCCGGTGACCAACACCAGCGCCGTCGATGTTCTCTTTGTCGTACAAACTTCAAACTCTATTGTTCCAGAACGTCAGGCGATTGTCGCAGGCATTGATGAGTTTATCCAATCTCTCCCCGCAAACTCTGACTTCAATATCGCTGTGATGCTTTCCCATGGAAGCACCTCGGCCTATTCTGGAAAGTTATTCCAAGCGGCTTCAGAGCCGATTGTTTTGAAATCCTCTCAGATGACAAATGCACAAATTCAATCTTACTTAGATATGAAGTTGTCGCAGGTTGCAACGGATCCAGATTCTGGTGGCGGCGAAGAGGGAATGTTCAGCCTTTTCAATGGAATCACGACCCCGACTCTCTTAGCGGCTTCGCAAGCTCAAGATTTCTTTAGAACACAAGCCGCTCTCGCCGTGGTCTTCGTAAGTGATCGACGAGATATTTGCGCTGTTGTACCCGCAGGAGTCCCCCCAGAAACAGACCCTGTTAAAATCGACGCCAGAATTCGCGACTGCGAAGGTCTCACCGCCGCAGGACTCACAAACCGTCTTCATGTTCTTAAAGGAAGTTTACCGGTTCAAGTTTCTGCCATCACCTACGTCGATGCGCCGGCCCCTGCTGATAATGAGATTGGCTACGGCTATACCGACATGGTTGCACTGAATGCGGGAGTTGCAATCGACATCGCCAACGATGACATTGTCCAAGGTTTATCCTCAATCGCTGAACTCAGCGGTCAGCAAATGGAAATCCAATACGAATTCACACTTGAACACGACAATGTTGATCCAAACAAATTGGTTGTGACAGTGAATGGCCAACAGGTTCCTTATACACTTAGTGGCAACACCGTTACCATCACGAGCGAGATCCCTGCCGGTGCCGTTGTCGTCATCGCCTACTGCGTAAAAACAAACATCGAAAAAGATGATTGCAAGCATCATCATCACAACTGCAAACACAAGCACAAATGCAAAGATAAACACAACTGGTGGAAATCCCACGGCAAAAAGGGCCACTGCAAATCAAAGGGTCACAAAAAGTAATCAAGTTAAAAAAATTATAGAATACACAAGACAAAGCCCCCAAAGCTTTGTCTTGTGCGTTTAGACTGCGACCGCGCTACTTCACACGAACTTTCACTTTGTATTTAGCCTGCGAACGACAAGTCGACTCCATTGCGGCAGTTGAGCACTGCATAGTTCCGCAGCTCAAAGAAAGAACTTGGTTTTCTTTGTTCAATTCTTTGATTTCCTTTTTCCAATCCGCACAAGTCGTCTTCCAGTTAGAACGAGCTTCTTTCAATAGCGGCGCGGCGTCCCCTTCGATACTGTCTTGGTCCGTAACAATTTCAAAATCTTTGTCCGTCGACTTTGCACCTTTTTTGATTTCAATCGTCGTATCCTGACACGCAGAGATGTCCTTAACACCAACCGTTTGGGCCTGGCTCACAAAAGGCAAAAACAGCAGCGAAATGATAATAATTTTCATGCGAATCTCCATAAAACAGCTCCCATCGTATCGACCGAGAATCCATCTCTGAATTAAGTCATTAATTTACATAAAAATCAGTAGAAAAATTTGGAGGTGATGGAGGGAGTCGCACCCCCGTACACGCTTTTGCAGAGCGCTGCCTAACTCCTCGGCCACATCACCAGGCGGGATTAAAACTGCCGACAAATTAATATTTTCAGCCAAATGAGTCAACTTAATCCCAACGCTTTAGGCGCTCAAAGGGGAGCGCTGTCCACTTTAGGGCTTTTTCGATATGTCGAGAGAGGATTTTTTCGTTGCAATCCAAATCTGCAAGGCTCCTGGCGACTCGAAGCGTCGCTTGGTACCTTCGCCTCGAGCCCAGGTCCTTGTTCATAAGCTGCTCAAAATAGAAGCTCTCGACCTCTCCCTCAATCTCAGCTACTGGGCGACGCGAGTTAAGGATATTTCCTCGATTTTCTTCAACTAGCCACACGCGGCTTTTCTCAAGCCTCTCCAGAATTTCAGCACCCGACACCATCGTCGTCTCTGCCGGTTTCTTTTTTTCGGTAAAATACAGAAGCTCAAAGCGATCGACCAAGGGGCCCGACAATCGATATGAATAGCTTTTGCACTTAAGAAGGGAGAATCGACACGAGGCTCTCTCTCCTGGCGTGAAATCGCCGCAGGGGCATAGGTTGGTCGTAGCCACCACCTGGGTCTGTGCCGGATATTTAATAACTTGAGTGCCCCTGGTGAGGCGCAAAGCCCCTTCTTCCATAGGCTCTCTGAGTGCCTCTTGCACCTTGGGATCAAACTCGAGCAGCTCATCCAAAATTAGCAACCCTCGGTGCGCGCGGCTAATCTCCCCGGGTTTTGGCGGCACGCCTCCGCCAACAAGAGAGAGTGGCGTGCTCGAATGGTGAGGGTGAATCACCGGACGCCACAAGGAGTCTTCGTAGGTTAGCTCTTTGTTAATTTTTTTTATTTCTAAAATCTCTTCGGGCCTAGGGACCGACAAAAAACTAGCAAGTGCTTTACCCATAGTTGTTTTTCCGGAGCCAGAGGGCCCCGCGAGCAAAACTGAATGCCCACCCAAGGCCGCAACAGATAAAATCTCTGCATGCGTTTCTGGAAAAGAAAATAAAAGCCCATCCGTGGGCCTCTTGATAGTCACTTGTTTCATCTCAGGAGGATGCATTCGCGGACAAGGAAGCTCTTTTAACTCTGACAGGACTCGCCGACTAAAAGGGCAGCAAACCGAGCTCAACGAACCCGTTAAAACCTGAGCCCCCTCATCCCCTTCAAAATCACTTGCGAGATCTTCGGGCTCAAAAACTTCTCCCGTAAGGCCCAACTCGCCATAAATATAAAAATTTTCATTCATCAAGGGAGCAGGCACCTGCCCGGTCTCCCACAAAATGCCCGCAGCTACAGCAAGCTCAAGACCCCGTGATGATTTTTTGAGATGATTCGGACGAATATTCACAAAAACTTGCTGAGCTCGCGGAAAATCAAAATCTTGACTGCGAATCGCACTCTTAATTCTATGAATACTTTCTTTAATAATTTGATCAGGCAAACCTAAGAACTGAATTATCGGGAGCCCAGGCAACAATGTAATTTCGACTTCGACGGGGACCAAAGAATTATTATCGCGAACAAGTGATTTTAATTTCATAAGAGGACGGCCATTGCAAAAACATAACCGCCCTCGAGCTTGTGACCATTGCCTATGGAGGCGCATGAAGAACCAAGATCGGATTCTAAAGACTTATCTTCGGATTATTTTTCGATTTCTTTTAACTGTGACAGTGGATGGTGATCATCAATCGCTTTGGCCATCGTTCGCGTCGTTACCGTCGTGTAGATTTGCGTTGTCTGAATACTCGCATGGCCCAACAACATTTGGATCGAGCGCAGGTCCGCGCCACCTTCAAGTAAAGATGTTGCACAGGCATGACGGAAGCGATGAGGACTGACCGGATCCGCATACCCGGCCTTAGCCGACCACGCCGCAAGCCATCTCCACACATCCACCCGCGAAGGCCTGTTTCCTCGATCATTGATTAAGATCGAGGGTGTCGGATCTTTAAGTAGTTGCGGACGAATTTCTTGCAAATAATGAGTGAGGTGTTTTGTAAGGCTCTCCGTGAGTGGGGCGAGACGCTCTTTACTTCCTTTGCCAAGCACCTTGATCCAGCGATCCGTGGGATTAAAATCGCTGACATTGAGTCCAATCAGCTCTGTCACTCGCACTCCCAATCCGTAAAGAAACAACAGAGTCATTTGATTGCGGGCCGTACGGACAGGATCATTGGTCTCTGCCGCGCTGTAAAGTTCATCAAACTCCTGGGGAGTGAGGACTTTGGGCAAGCCCACCTTTACTTTGGGAGGACGAAGCTCACGCAGCTCCGAGCACTTCATCCCGCGGGTTTCACAAAATCTAAAATAAGTGCGCAGGCTGCTGATCACTCGAGCTTGAGACCGAGTCGAAAGCTTTTGCTTTTTCATGAATTCGTAAAAACCCGGAATGCTGGTCCCTGTTTTTCGATACTCTACAAAAAGCTCTAAATCACGGCGATAGGCCATCACGGTGTTTTGAGAGCGCCCGCGAACATTTTGCAATTCATCGAAAAATTCAATCCAAAGTTCTAATTCCATCAGACCATTACAAAAGATTTTATGTTACATTGGCAAGAGCCATTACCTGACCTTTTGCGCTGCATCCGAAGAATTCACAAAATAAAAACGGGAACTCATGGAGTTCCCGTTTTAAAGCGTGTGTATTTTCAGAACATCAATTGCGAGACAACTTAGAAGTTCATCTCAAGCGGAACAGAACAGTTTGGAAATGCAATCGTCATTAATCCCGGATGACCAGGAACAACTTGAATCGCCGCCTGAACATTTCCGACAATGACATACCCAGAAAAGATTCCCGCCTGAAGGGTTCCGGGTTGAGTCATCGCTAACGGAAATGAACCAGGGCCAATTCCAGAGCAAAGATAAGGTTGAATCACATTCACAACGCCACTAATGGAACCCATTCCGTTACCAGATGGATCGCCAGAGACTTGAAACTGCACCTGCAAATACTGAGAGTTTATTGTCGCGCCACCATACAAAGCAACACCGCCGACAATTCCACCCGGCATACAATTCGGAGTACCACAACCACCTGGGTACATAGGACCCGGAGCCGGAACACCCGTGTTGTTCGTACTGCTTTTTTGACAGGCTGTCGTAAAGAGAGCCATCACAGTCAGGAGTCCTAACAAACTCCCTTTTATGTTTTTTATCGTTAATGTTTTCATACACACCTCGCCTGTTTTCTTAAATTACTGATTAAATGCTTTTGATCTTGAAAGTCCTGTAAATGTGCCTAGTCTCGTATATCCATCTGATGGATAGGGAGTTATCTTGCTTACGGTTGATACCGTCGAAGTTCCACACTGATAAGCTCCGCGATAGATAAACCAACAAAACCGCATCATTCCTTGAGTAGGAAATGCTGTTGCAAAGTTTTTATACCATACGGAACCATTGACTGTCGTTGAACCCTGCCCATCGCCAAGACTGGGACCTACTTCATCAATAGAGAGAACAACCGCACCGACTGTATCCTGAAAGTAACCAGAGAACTGAGTGTTGTTGTTAAACCATGTATTGTATTGAGCCTCAAAAAGTCCTGTATCTTTAGCGGTGCCATAACTGTCGTAATCTTGATTCACACCAGTGCCCGCAACAAAGTACCCCTCGTAGTGGCGACCCGCATCGTCGTAGGCGAGCTTCACCTGGCCACCAAAGTGGCCACCGCCCACATCGTAAACATTCACATTCAATTTTATATTCGACGGATTGTTTAAAGGGTGAGTTGCCACATAAGTATTCATTACATCCACCGAGTCGATCTTAAAATCCGCTGTCGCACCATATGCCCAATTATCACCAGCAGAACCAGCACCCTGCCCTGGAGGCGCCTGTGTTGGAAACGTCGGATTTACAACTCCTGCTGCAGGTGCTGCCGCGGTGTTGCCTGACTTGAACTCCTTAGCACAACCTGCGGTCAATAAAGCCAAGGTTGCCAGGTTTAAGATCAGTTTAGACTGTTTCATATGCGCCTCTCATCGTTGGGGCCCTTTTAACGAGGACCTCTTAACCAAAGCAGATGCGAGCTTTGTGCCGCTCATGCCTGCGTCGAATGGCCAGCTTAACTATATGGTTTTATTGCGCTTTAGCATGGTGTCTCTGCTTGATACAGAGGAGCTATTGCCCAATTTAAGTGCCTAAAAACCTTTTTTGTCACCGAAGAGTAAAAAAAAGTGACACTTAAAGTGAAAATCTCTTTAGTAATCCACGAAAGAAACCGATCCTGGAAATGTGGGACAGGAGATATAAAATGCACAACAGAGCCTTCAATATTATGGTTATTAGCGCCGTCGCAGTTTTCGCAGCTCGCGTATTTTTGAACTTCTAAAGAAAGTCTCTTTTTAAGACAGCCAATGGGTAATAGTGTTTCAATATCCTTTGGTAAGACTGACCTTTCTGTCCGAGATACTTACTCCCCCACTGACAAAGTCCGGCCCCATGCCCAAATCCCTGACCTACAAATTGAATTTGCCCTTGGTTTTCAAAAACCTCAAAATTAGTACTTTTTAAATCCATAAAACCAACAAGCTTTCTAAAATCATTGCTGCGAATGTCTCCAACAAAAGATCTTAAAAATCCTTGCAACTTTTGTTTGCTCATCGACAAAGACCATCGCCCTCGTGGATTGTCCGTACAAAATGCATCAACGGCTATTCCGGCATCGTGTTCTCGCTCTCGACTCCATACCGAACTCGGTAGCACCGTTTTTCCGCCGCAATCTGAATGATAAAATGCCTTTAGAGGCTGACCCTTTAAATTCAACAAGGTCACTCCCTCAGTCTCGTGCACCGCTTGTCTGGCTTTGGCTAAATAGGATAGACGAATCCCCTTTGGTTTTTTGTAAACTTGGTCAAGCACTGAAGACTCGACATCAAAGGCGCGACTTTGACGCTCTCTCTGCACCGCCTGAGTATAAGAGCGAATCGCCACCGCCTGGGCCTTTAGTGTTTCAAGAGGCCAACTCAGCGGCATCTCGCTCGTTAAAACCGAAAACACATAATCTTCTAAAGGCAAAACCCCTATGAGATCTAAATTTCCTGAAGAGCCTTCTCTGACGACAACTTTGTCCGGCAAGGTTGTCTGCTCCTGTTGCAACTCTTGACCTTGAACTATCAACGACGGCCCCGGCTTCAAAAGACTGCTGGCAGAGGGAGTGCTGTTTCTCGAAATTTGCCAATACGCCTTGCCCGCGACTAGCACCCGCTGAACTTCAATTCGAATACTCTTTTTCTCTTCGAAGCCGACAGATTGAAATTTTTTTTCCGTTCCGACAAACTGAATATTTTCTCCGGACAGACTAAATTTGGCCGGAAGACTTTTAATTCGAACCCGGACGAAAGAGTCTGAATTCACCAAAGCCTGGGCCTGCGAAAATGAGGCCAAAAGAATAAAACAAAATGACAGACTACACGCAATCCATTGCAACACAGAAACTCCACCATGAGTTTTTTCTAATTACAAAACTCCAGGGGATGTTTGACCAGTTATTTCTGTAGCAGGACTAGACTAAATAAGGGCCTTAAAGAGTGCCGAGCTCTTTCATCACTTTTTGTAGATCGGCCCAGACCACTTTCTTGGCGTTGGCATTCTGCAAGAGATAGGAGGGACTAAAGGTTTCGAGATATTTTTGTGTTCCAAGATTTTTTACAATCCCGCTTGTCCCCGGCTTGGCGGAGAAAACCACAATAAAAGATGAGGGCCGCGCGGCTCCTATTGATGAGACAAAAGAGGCCACATGCACATCCCCTTCGATTTCGTGCTCATAAATAAAATACTTCTTAGTCCCAAGGCGCATCGCCTGAATCATTTTATCCAATAGAGTCTTTGATTCTAGGGTGGAAATACCCTGATCCTGAGCGGTCTTAAGGTGAACAAAGAGCAAATCACAGAACTCTGGTGCAGCCGCCGGCGAAAGCGACTCTCGGATCGCCGCCGAGCGAATCGCCCGAACCCCTAAAACATTTTTCACATACGAAAAATAGTTGGTAACGCTCTCTTCAACTTTCATGGCTTTAAACTACTGAGAGACTGGGCTAATGACCAGAGGTCTTGCAATGCGCCATGACTGCGCGACGAGTTTTAACCCAAAACTAGACAAAAAATGTCTCAAGTTTGGACACTCCGGGGCCGATAGGTTTCAAGAGTGATGGCGATAACAGATGAACAGGATGTTCTGACGAGATCGCCTGATCGAAATTCCAATTTTGCCAGGAGGGCTTTATGGAAATTCTGCGCTTCAATATTTTGCCCGAACAAGAAATCAAACGCCGTGAAAAGGTTAAATACGCCCTGAATCACTGCGCTGTTTGCCACGGAAAACTCGAGTTCTCTTACTTTGACACCCTCGAGGACTCAAAGGTAGAAGAAGTCGCCCACTGCAAAGACTGCGGGCGAAAGGCCCTCAATCAAATTCATCACATTCACTAACGACGCACTACGAATATTAAAAACGAATTCTGGCGCCCACACCGAAGTCGATATCCGCATCAACAGAGGGGGCGACTTCAAGAACAAGCGCCAATTCACCAAATACTTCGACATTTGGGTTAAAGAAATCATAATTAAGCCCCAAAGAACCACGAGGTCCGATGGCGACTTCGGACTTTTTCGAGTCGTCGTAACTAATGATTCGCCCGCCGATTCCATAATACATATTTATTGGCCCCCCGCCGCTCGTGTGCCAACTTCGAGCACGATCACGTAGATAGTCCGCGTGAAACTGAATGCCGTGATGCTTGCCGCTTGAATAAGCAAAAGCACCATCCAATGAATGCCCTTCATCCATCTTCATTTTTACTGACAATCCAGAGGGGTCCCCTAAAATCACCCCCGCAGCAAAATCTTCTGCAAAAGCCAGGGACGACAACAAACTCAATGACACCACCAACAAAAACTTCACCGAAGACCTCCTAAAAAATACGACGTAGCTTTTCGATCATCTCTCGAGACTGTTCGACTTTGCAAGTCACTCCCAAGAAAAAATACAGCGCACCATAAATGATCAACACAAGAGTCGCCCGCATAAGAACAAGACCGTCCTCACCCAAGACCCACTTTACGCCGAGGGCCAGCAGCGCACTGGTGATGGCACAGAACCAAAGCTTAGATTGTAATTTTACACGAAGTCCCGTCTCTCCAATACGACGATTGAGTTTTCTGCGAAGAAGCATAAACTCAAGCCACCCCGCCAGACCGCCAGCAATAGTTAATCCTGAGGTCCCCCACTTCGCATCAAGTCCCAGCCATTGAGGAATATAAAATGCACCTAAGGCCCCTAAAATTGTTGAGCAAAGAACACGCACAATCGCAACTCTCAAAGGAGTTCTCGTGTCACGCAAAGAAAAAAAAGCCGACGAGTATAATCGGCCCAGTGTATTCGGCAGCAACCCAAGAGTGGCCCCCGCAAGGACTGCCCAAACATAGCGAGTACTTTCCAGATCAAACTGCCCCGTTTGAAAGATAGCCGCAACTATCAGATCCCCGAAAAACAAAAAAGCGATCACGGATGGGACAATAAAAAAACTTACCTGAGCAAGCCCTTTATCCAACCGCTGCCTCAAATAAGAATAAACCTCATCATCCGTTCCCACCGCCTGAGACATCGTTGGCAGCTCCGCTACCGACACGCTCATTCCGAACAAACTGACCGGAAGCAAATACAAAGTTTGGGCATAGGCTAATGCCGACACCGCCCCCGTTGGTAAAAGACTCGCAAGAACGTTATCAATATAAGCACTGATTTGCACTACACCCCTAGCGAAAACCACAGGAAAGAAGTTACGAAGTACAACTCTAACCGGGGCTAATTTGATATTGAGACTTGGAGATACTTTTCGCGCAAGCTTCAAAGCATAGGGCAACTGTATAATAAACTGCAAAAAGCTCCCTACTACCAAGCCATAAGAAGCGGTCATTGCCAGATCAAACTGAACTTGCCGTCCCCCGCCAATCAAGAGAGCCCCAATAATTGAAAAATTCCAAATGACCGGAGCAACATAAGATAAAAAAAACTTTTTATGAGAATTCAAAACCCCAAGACACCAAGCAGACATGACCAAAAAGCCGGTCCCCGGAAAGAGCACCTGAACAATACGGATTGTTAACTCTCGCTTTTCGCCAGAAAATCCCGGCGCAATCAAATCAATCAAAAACGGCGTCGAGAAAACACCTAAAACAACTAAACCTGACGTCAGGACAAACAACAAACTCGCAACCACCGAGGCTACTTTGGCTGCATCCTCGTCATGTTTCTCGGCGAGGAGCTTTGCGTAGACCGGAATAAAGCTCGCTGAGAGCACGCCCTCACCAAATAAATTTTGTAAAAAATTTGGAATCTTAAGGGCCGCCTTAAAAGCGTCCCCGGCATCAGAATTTCCAAAGTAGTGGGCAAAGACACGCTCGCGAATTAACCCCGTGATTCGGCTTAAAAAAATCCCTAGTCCCACAAAAAAGGCGTGTTTCTTCATATCTCTTCCGGCTCACTTTTTTCGTCTTGCTCGTCGTCAGATTCATTCAACTGCAAAAGAACTCTCTCGGCAAGAACTCTGTTGAAGCCCTTCAGTTTAGCAATCTCTTCAGCATCCGCCTCTTTCAAGTCTTGGACCCCCTCAAAGCGAGTAAGGAGTGTCTTTTTTCTTTTTTCTCCAAGGCCGACAATAAAATCAAGTTCGCTCTCTAGGCTGGTATTCTCTCGTAACTTTCGATGATAGGTGATAGCAAAGCGATGGGCCTCGTCTCGAATCCCTACAAGAATATGCAATGCCTCGGCATTGTTTTTAAAGATAACCGGATTCTGCCTTCCTGGCAGAAAAAAACGTTCTTCCGTGCTTAAAACCTCAGAAGCCTGAAAGTCAGACTCGGTACGGGCCTTGGCCATACCGACAACGGGAATATCTTTGCGACCAATTTCTTCCAAAATCCGGATCGCCTGCGAAAGCTGGCCCTTGCCCCCGTCAACAACAATCAGATGAGGGTCTTCGTACTCCGTGTGTTTAAATCGGCGGCGTAAAACCTCGTACATCGAGGCAAAGTCATTCACTCCCTGAACGGATTTAATTTTATAACGACGATAATTGTCTTTACTGGGGACCCCATCCTCAAAAACTACCTGCGAGGCCACCGTCTCGGCGCCCTGAAAGGTTGAGATGTCATAACATTCAATTCTTGTCGGACGTTGCTTGAGGTTTAGTTTTTCTTTGATCTCATCAAGGCCACGAAGTTTTTCTTCTGACTTAGAAACGTATTTTTCAAAATGTGCTTTGGCATTTTGATTTGCCATTTCAACCAAAGAACGGCCATTTTCATCTGTAGCAAAACGAACTGTATTTTTTTGGCCGGAACGCTCATACAGAACCGCTTCCATCAGCTTAGTCAAATCAAAGCCAATGTCCACAGGCAAGAGAACTTCATCCGGAATGATATTATCCTCATAATACTGATTCATAAACGAAACCAACCACTCGCGCGGATCACTGCTAGCATCAGTTACATCGAGGACTGGAATAAAATGAGGGCGAGTTCCAATCACTCTCCCTTGGCGAATGTGCACCGTCTCGATCAAACAGCCTCGTTCGTCGCCAAAAAAACCAATGGCATCTTGATCTTGCTCCGAAGTGTCATTGATGACCGACTGTTTGGCCAAAATAGACTTGACGGCTTCAATCGAATCTCGAAGGCGAGCGGCAACTTCAAATTTTTCTTCGCTTGCAGCCTCGCGCATTCTTTGCGTCATCGTTTTAACAAAGGTTTTGTTTTTTCCTTTTAGAAATAACAAAACTCCTTCAATTTCTGACCGATAATCCACGCTGGAGATATAACCCACACAGGGAGCCGTGCAGCGACCAATTTGATGAGTCATGCAAGGGCGCTTTCGAGACTTAAAAATCGGATCGGTGCAATCGCGAACTTTAAAAGTACGGTTTAAAAAACGAATGGTTTCAAAAACAGCGCCGCCACTAGTGTAGGGACCAAAATAAAGACTGCCATCTTTTTTAACCTTGCGACTCAAGTACAAACGCGGAAACTCAGCATCCCAAGTAAATCGAATGTAGGGGTAGGACTTGTCGTCACGAAGGCGAATGTTGTACTTGGGACGATGCTTTTTTATCAAAGAGGCCTCAAGTAAAAAAGCTTCGACCTCAGTTTTTGTTAAAATATATTCTACATGAGTGATGTTTTGAACGAGAAGCCGGGTTTTTGGAGAGTGATCCTTGCCTTCACCAAAATAGCTACGAACGCGATTACGAAGATTTTTTGCCTTACCCACATAGATAATCTTATCAAGGGCATTTTTCATGAGATAAACGCCACTTTGAGTTGGGTAATCTTTTACAATTTCTCGAATCTCAGCGACCTTCGACATCTATTTTTTTTCACCTTCAGGCGAAGAACTTGATTCTTTTTCAAAATCCCCGCTTCGCACTGTTAAGTCTAAAATTTGTAAGCGTTTGATCTCATCGCGAATCTTCGCCGCCTCTTCAAATTCCAGATTCGAAGAGTATTCTTTCATTTTTTTTCTGAGCTTTTCGATTTCTTTTTCAACTTTTCCGGGCTCATTTTCAAATTTGATCGCCAGGTTCAGCATTTTTTGCTCGGGGTCAGCGACCAGGTGGGCGCCAATCGATCCGTCAAAGACATCCCCAAGTCCTTCTTTAATCCGCTTTTTTACCGAAACAGGAGTGATGTTGTGCTTTGCATTGTACTCGGATTGAATTCCGCGACGCCGATCCGTCTCGGCCATCGCTTTTTTCATAGAATCCGTAATTCGATCTCCATATAGAATAACTCTTCCATTGATATTGCGGGCGGCCCGCCCAATGGTCTGAACCAACGACCGCTCAGAGCGTAAAAAACCCTCTTTGTCGGCGTCTGTAATTCCGACCAAACTGACCTCGGGAATATCCAAACCCTCTCGCAGCAAATTAATACCTACTAAAACGTCAAACACCCCAAGACGCAAGTCGCGCAAAATTTCAGTTCGTTCGACAGTTTTTATATCACTGTGCAAATACTTGACCTTCACGTTGAGGGACTCATAGTACTCTGTTAAATCTTCGGCACTTCTCTTGGTCAAAGTCGTAATCAAAACTCTCTCATTCTTAGCAACACGGATTCGTATTTCTTTGAGAAGATCATCCACCTGATGCTTGACCGGTCGAACCTCCACGATGGGATCAATTAAACCCGTCGGACGAATAATCTGCTCAACGATAATGCCCTCAGACTTCTGAAATTCGTAATTGCTCGGAGTCGCAGAGACATAAACAACTTTATCCATCATTCTTTCAAATTCTTGAAAGTTCAAAGGTCGATTGTCTAAAGCGCTTGGCAACCGAAACCCATGCTCTACAAGGGTTGACTTTCTGGCTCGATCTCCTCGATACATGGCGCCGATCTGCGGAACTGTCACATGAGACTCATCAATAAAAGTCACAAACTTTTTCGGGAAGTACTCAAGCAAGGTCGGTGGTGGCTCCCCAGGCCCACGACCGGTCAGGTGCCGAGAGTAGTTCTCGATTCCCTGGCAAAAACCCATCTGCTCCATCATCTCAATATCGTAATAAGTCCGTTGCTCTAAACGCTGGGCCTCTAAAAATTTAATATTGGCATTAAGTTCGCTAATCCGGCCGCGCAGTTCTTCTTGAATGCTTTGAATGGCTCGCTTTAGACTATCGTCTCCCGTCGCATAATGGCTTCCTGGATAAATACCGATTTGATCAAGGTCTTCAAGAACCTGCCCAGTCAAGGGATCAACCCACGAAATTCTCTCGACATAATCTCCAAAAAACTCAACACGAATCGCTTTGTCATCTTCGTAGGGCGGAAACACCTCGACAATATCCCCTCGCACCCGAATCGCTCCACGATGAAAATCAACATTATTTCTCTGATACTGAATGCGAATAAGTTCTTTTAAAAAGTGATCGCGCTTAAGTTCCGAATTCGCCACGATCTGGATCATCATGCCTTCGTAAGCCTCTGGTGAACCCAAACCATAAATACAAGACACGGAGCTCACGATAATGACGTCTCGTCGGTCAAACAAAGATCTTGTCGCCGAATGTCTCATCTTGTCGATCTGATCATTGATGGCAGAATCTTTTTCGATGTAGGTATCGCTCGAAGGAATGTAAGCCTCTGGCTGATAAAAATCATAATAGCTAACAAAATACTCAACCGCGTTGTGCGGAAATAGCTCTTTAAACTCAGCATAGAGCTGAGCTGCCAGGGTCTTATTCGGCGCCATCACCAAGGCTGGTTCATTTAGCTGGGCGATGGCGTGTGCCATCGTGAAGGTCTTTCCAGACCCCGTCACGCCAAGCAATGTCTGATGATTCAGGCCTAATTTAAAATTTTGCAATAAGTCCTGAATGGCCTTCGGTTGATCACCGGCAGGCTTAAAATCAGACACTAATTGAAAATTCTTTTTAAATTGCATTATTTTATTTTGTCACTTCCCAAACACTCCCCTCTGGAGTGTCACTCACCGAAATTCCCATTTGTGTCAACTGATCACGAAGTTCATCCGACTTTGTAAAGTCTTTACCTGCCCTTGCCGCTGATCGCGCTAGCACAAGCGCATCAACGACTCCTCGTTGAAGATTCATTTTCTCAAGGAGCATATTATCGAGCCTCAATAAAAAATCATGGGATGGTTCTTGAAACATCGCCATGATATTGCCAAGTTTTCGAACAAAACTAACAAAACTCTGCGCTTTACCGAAAACAATCGGACTTGGCTTTACTCCTCTCTTCACTTGGCTATTAAATTGACGGACCACTTCAAACAAGGCGGCCACTACATTGGGAGTACCAAAATCGTCATTCAGAGCAGTTACAACTTTTTGCCAAGCTTCCGCTGTGATTTTTTCAAAATTCGAATCAGGCGGGACGGATTGGCCGGCTAACAAGCCTTCAGCAACCGACATGGCAGAGTATATGCGCGCCAAATTCGCCACGGCACGATCGACAGCCTCATCACTAAAGTCGCTGACGGAACGATAATGTACTGAAAGAATCATCCATTTGTATATTTCAGAATTGTAGCGTTCCAAAAACTCCCGCATGGTCACAAAGTTGCCCAAGGACTTAGACATCTTTTGATTTCCGAAGTTAAGCATGTGCCAATGCATCCAGTACTTCACATAGTTCTTACCTGTGCAAGCTTCGCTCTGAGCAATTTCATTTTCGTGGTGCGGAAAAATCAAATCTGTTCCGCCTCCATGAATATCGATTTGCTCGCCGAATATTTTTTCGACCATAGCAGAGCACTCGATGTGCCACCCAGGGCGCCCCGGCCCCCATGGCGAATCCCAAGAGGGCTCTCCAGGTCTAGCACCTTTCCACAGAGCAAAATCCAGAGGGTTTTGTTTTTTTTTGTCGATTTCAACTCGGGCACCAGCTTGAAGATCCTCAACATTACGGCCGCTTAGTTTTCCGTAGGTCGGAAACTTTTCAATAGAATACATCACGTCCCCATCCGCCACGTAAGCCGTGCCATTTTCGACCAGCTCCGAAATAATTTTTCGAATTTGATCCATACTTTCAGTAACTTTGGGATTATAAGTATGAGAACGTAAACCCAACGACTGAAAATCTTTTTTGTATTCGGCGATGTACTTTTCAGCAAGTTCCTGCGGCGGAACCCCCTGCTCCTTCGCGCTGTTGATAATCTTATCGTCGACATCAGTAAAGTTAAGGGCGTACTCTACCCGGTAGCCTAGTTCTTCGAGCCAATTACGGACAAGATTAAAGAAAACAACGCCTCGAAAGTTTCCTACATGCAGAAAGTTGTACACCGTAGGACCACAAACATAGATTTTTACGAGACCTGGATTTAAAGGCTCAAAATTTTCAAGAGCTCTCGACTGAGTGTTATAAATCCGCAGCGCCATCCCTTACCCCAACTTTGCTAATACTTTATTTGCTCGGTCCACCAACGATGACGTTTTTATCAATGGCACCAAGATTTTCAGCTCGGTCCCATGTGGCTTGCCAATAACTGCCACTCGAATTGGCATAAATAAGTTTTTACCTTTGGCATTGGCCTTAAGTTTGACTTCATCTTGGACTTTCAAAAACTCTTCTTCACTCAAATAGTCTTTGCCCGCAGAAGCCACAAGATCTCGCCATGCTGTCAGAACAGCTTTTGTTGGCTCCCATGCGAGAGTTTCCTCGGCCTCAGGGAGAATCACAAAAGACTTGTCGTTCAAGGGTCGATACAACTCTATCCCATCGGCTAAAACTTCCATAGAGGTCTTGAACGCCGCCACTGATTTTTCTTGCCATACAGGATCGCTTGGTAGCTCCATTTTTTCTCGAGCTAGAAAAGGCTGAAGGAGCTTCCAGATTTCGTCATTGCTTCGTGCCCGCAAGTGCTGAGCATTCATCCATTTTAATTTAACTCGGTCAAACACCGCTCCTGCCGTGTGCAAACGATCCAAACTAAAACCATTTATCATCTCTTGCACGGTTAAAATCTCTTTGCCGTCAGGATGAGACCAACCAAGCAGAGCGATGAAATTCAAAATTGCTTCTGGCAAATAGCCCTCGTCTTTAAACTGCCCCGTCGCTACAGCGCCCTTTCGCTTTGATAATTTTTGACGATCGTCATCCAAAATCAATGACATATGGGCAAACTCGGGAGCCGTCCAGCCCATGGCTTCGTAAATCATCAACTGGCGCAGAGTATTCGGCAGATGCTCTTCGGCCCGCAAAACATGGCTGATATTCATCAAATGATCATCGACCACGCAGCAAAAGTTGTAAACGGGCATACCATCGGAGCGAAGTAAAACAAAGTCCCCCACCATATCTGATGGAAAAGTCACTTGGCCACGAATGTGATCCGCAAAAGTGTAATCCTTTTTGAGGTGCTTCGTTTTAAAACGCACGACTGCCTTTTCTCCGCCTTTGAGTTTTTCCTGAGCCTTAACGAGCGCCAAATCTTGATAAGGTGAATTTATTTGCGGCGGACGGCCTGCGGCCTTTGCTGCTTCTCGCTGCTTTTCAATTTCGTCTTCAGTCATGAAGCAGTAATAAGCTTTGCCTTCATTAAGAAGCTTTTCGGCAATTTCTTTGTAGATCTTTTGCCTTTCACTTTGACGGTAAGGCGCACAGGGCCCCATATCGGCGAGTGTCTGAGGATCGACACCCTCATCCCATAAGAGTTTCAGCCACACAAGATCATCGACCACTCCCCGCAGAGATTCTTGGCTTGAGCGCGCCTCATCGGTGTCTTCAATACGAAGAACAAACTCTCCTCCATTTTTTTTTGCAAAAAGATAATTATAAAGCGCAGTTCTAGCTCCACCCACATGAAGATACCCTGTTGGAGAAGGCGCAAAACGGACTCGAACTTTAGCCATGGATCAACCCCAAAAAAAAAGCCTGGCGATATGCCAGGCTTTATATTTTCACTAATTTCAGCTCAAAAATCAAAAGCTTATAAATTAACCCCGAAAATCGCCTTTACTTCTTGCTCCTGAAAGAGTTCGTCTTGGCTGGTCGCCAAAGTGAGCTCCTCTAAAAGCAGGCTGCGGGCTTTGTCTAGCATGCGGCGCTCACCAAAGCTCAACTCCTTATCGACCTTGAGCAAGAACAGGTCGCGTAAAACCTCAGCAATTTCAAAAACTGAGCCGGTGTTGATCTTTTCCATGTATTCGCGATAACGACGATTCCAAGTTTGATTGTCGATCTTGACATCAGACTCGCGAAGAATGCCCACAACGCGACCGGCTTCTTCTTTAGAGATAATTGGACGGAGTCCAACAGTCACTACGTTATCCCGAGGAATCATAACCTTCATCCCCGTATCCAAAATTTGAATTGAATAAAAAGTCTGTTTGCTTCCGAGGATCTCTTTGGTTTCGATCGCCGTCACACGCCCAACTCCGTAACCCGGATAAACAGCATGATCGCCAACTTTAAAAGTCACAGTGCTCCCCATCGGAAGACCTCCCTCATCATTGAATCTGAAAACAGACTCATAGCCGGAGTTGTTTTAACAAATTTGACACAACTTATCAAACGAAACAGGGTGCTGCTAAAAAAAATACAAAAAGGCCCCGCTTTTGACAGGGCCTTCTAGTAGTAATTTCAATAGGTTACGAATTAATTCTCACGCGCTGTATAAACCAGGGCATAAGGTTGTTTGCCATTTTTGCCTTGTGGCACCTTAAACCCTGTCACAGTCAAGGTGTAAGTCCCTGCCGGAAGGTTTGAAAACTCGATCACTTCGTTGTTGTTGCGGCGGTCTTGAGGTCCCGCGACCTGTGGGCCCTCCAAACTCAAATCAAGGTCATTCACTAGCGCGACGGACGCATCTGGAGAAGCTGGAGCATCCGTGTAAACCAAGTTCGCCAAAACCATACCTGGGCGGGTTAGCGTGAAAGTCACCTGAGTACTTTCTCCTTGGCCGACGCCAGATCTATTGTCAACAAACCGAGTTCCAGAACCCAGCTCTACAACTCTGGTTAAATCCATTCGGCCGTAGCCCTCATCAGAGTTCGGACGACGAGTGAGTAGCTCTTGACCTCGAGAGGCCCCGACTTCGCCGTATTGCCCTGGATACATATCAACGGCAGTGTGTAGCAAGGTCGCCTTTAGCAAAGCGGCTGATGGACTGGCGATTTTTGCTTTATCTTGAAGCATTTGTCGAGCGACAGCAGCTCCTCCAGCGGCAAGCGGCGTCGCCATCGAAGTTCCACCTGAGAATACATAGTCCGTATTATAAGCGCCCCAAAGTTCACTAGCTCCTACGACATGGGATCTTGAACTCAAAATGTTAGTTCCTGGAGCTACGATCTCTGGCTTAGTTCGGCCATCTGATGTTGGACCTCGAGATGAAAACATCGCGATGCCATTGGCATTGTCAGACAAATAGGAACTATAGATCGGTTCAGCACTCCACTCATCATTTGCCGCACGAAGTTTACTCACTGGAACCTGAAGTCCACCTGTTGTTGTCACATTTTCAGAAGCGCCCACCGTAAGAGCATTCTTAGCAGTCCCAGGGGAGCAAACAGAACCTCCGTCAATACGTCCATCGCGATTTTTATCAGCACCGCTGTTTCCAGCCGCGAACAGGATCAATAGCTCTGGATTGTTGAAGGTGTATTCATCCACCGTCGATGCCATAGCATCGTAAGCTCCCAAATTCCGAGGAGAGCCCCAAGAGTTTGTATGAATTCTTGCGCCTTCATTAAAGGCTTTTTCAAACAGGTCCGTCAGCTTAGTAGGAACTGTTAGATTTTTCATCATCGGCGACCACATCCCCTGAGGAACAAAAGTCGCATCATAGGCCCCGCCTCTTAGCTTTCCGCCGGAGGCCGCGCCACGTCCCAGGACAGAGCCTGCCACATGAGTTCCGTGCCCCATTGGATCATCCCAAGATTTTGAAAATAAACCAAAGATCTGACCTTTAAGCACGGTCCCAGAAAAATCGGTCGAAAGCTTACCTTCGCCCATATCAAGACCTGTATCAGCCATCGCGACGACTTGATTCTTTCCAGTGAAACCCGAAGCCCAGGCGCCATCAAATTTCATGACGGCGGTTCCTGTTTCGGAACCATTGATGTCCGAATAGTCTCCCGCGACAAACGGGCGAGTGAAGGTCGCTATGTCATCAGAAAAATTCATGTGCATAGGGACCATCTCCGCATAAGGCTGAACGTGTTCAACACCTTGGAGTTCCGCGACATTGTAAATTCGCGCGCGAGGAACAGAGGCCATGATCGACTTGCCGTCAGCTGAATAAACAATTGCCAAAGGCAAAGTCGCAATTTTTGCGGCGATATCTTGAGTCTCAGACTCTTTAAAAGTTTTCACTTGAATCGCTTGCAATTCGTCCTGGTTAAAGACGCTGACTGGAGCAAAAAAATTGCTGGTTTTGTATTCTGCCGAGAATGGAATCACCGCTTCTACAGCGCGTCCCCCTCGCCAATTCTGAATTTTTGCATAAGAGGCTCTTACCATCAATGCATCATCCGGAAGATAACCAAAAACTTCAGCACCAATGTGCTTTAAAGAAGCCTTGTCTGCCTCAGTGATGGGGTTCTTAAACTGGATAATTAAATCCTGCGCCCCCTGGTGTTGAATGCTTTTTAAACTCTCCACCGCTCGAGTCTTAATATTCCCTGCATTTAAGCGAAGCTCCGTGCCCGCGTTTGCTGAAAATGTCGACAATACGGCGATCGTTAAGATGCCAATTGAAAGTGTCTTCATCTCCCCCTCCTTGTTTTAAAAAATCAGATCATGCGTTCCAAAGAGAGTATAGAAAAAAACGTTTCGCAGCGCGCGTCCTTATTATTA
>JAMIQD010000136.1:0-6155 GCA_035914755.1 Pseudobdellovibrionaceae bacterium
GTCATCGCCGTTGCATATATTGCTGCCAGTCGATTTGTTGCAAGGGGTTTAATTCGAACCATTGAAACAAAGAGAGATCGCAAACAAAATGTGGCGATCTATGGAGCTGGTCGCGCGGGATTGCAGACGGCATTGGCTCTGATCTCTGGCCGAGAGTTTCGCCCCGTTGCTTTTTTTGATGACAACTCAGATTTGCACGGCACGTCCCTTGCGGGGCTTCGTGTTTACAATCCCAAGGATGCGCTGAAGGTCATGGAGTCCAAAGGGTGTGAACAGTTGTTGATTGCGATTCCCTCTTCGACAAGGGCCGTGCGTAAAGAAATTATCAGTCGTTTTGAAGGAAAGAATATTGTCCTAAAAATTCTACCAGGTCTTGGGGATTTAGTTCATGGTAAGGTCAGAATTGAAGATATTCGCGAGGTCGGGGTTGAGGATCTTTTGGGAAGAGACCCGGTTCCACCATTTGAGGATTTGATTTCTCTTTGCATTCGTGAACGCACGGTGCTTGTAACTGGGGCGGGTGGGTCGATAGGCTCAGAGCTCTGTCGTCAAATTTTGCGGTGTGAACCAAAACAGCTTGTTTTATTTGAGCGCAGTGAGTTTTCGCTTTACCGAATTGAGCAAGAGCTTCGGCGAGATTATCCGCAGGCACAGGTGATGAGTATTTTGGGTGATGTTTTGGACAGAGATCATCTGGAAAAAATTCTGACTTCATATGGTGTTCAGACAGTGTACCACGCGGCAGCCTACAAACATGTTCCTCTCGTTGAGGTCAATGCCGACGCGGGAATTTTGAATAATGTTTTCGGCACGAGGGCGTCTGCGCAGGCAGCGATATCGGCCAAAGTTTCAAACTTTGTTTTGATTTCGACAGATAAAGCTGTGCGACCAACGAATGTGATGGGTGCAAGCAAAAGATTAGCAGAATTGGTTTTGCAGGACCTTGCCCTTCAAAAAAATTGTGGGACCTGTTTCAGCATGGTTCGCTTTGGGAATGTTTTGGGCTCGTCAGGATCGGTTGTTCCTCTGTTTAAAGAACAGATTAAAAATGGGGGACCAATTACAGTCACTCACCCCGAAGTGACTCGGTATTTTATGACAATTCCTGAAGCTGCACAATTGGTTCTGCAGGCAGGGGCTATGGCTCAGGGCGGAGATGTTTTTGTTCTTGATATGGGGGAGCCTGTTAAAATTATTGATTTAGCTCGAAAGATGGTGGAGTTGAGTGGTCTCGAAGTGCGAGAGCCAAATGCCGAGACCGGAGATATTGCTATTGAATTTGTAGGACTTCGATCAGGAGAAAAACTCTACGAAGAATTACTTATTGGCAACAATGTAACATGGACAAAACATCCCCGTATCATGAGAGCTGAAGAGCACTCTGTTGAGTCATCGGTATTGAGTGCCCAACTTGATGAGATGCTCGGCGCTTGCAAACGGGGCGACACTGTTAAAATTAAGGGTCTGCTTAAGAAGTTAGTTACTGAATACAATCCCGAGTAATCAAAATACGCCTGAAGCTCCGCATCCCGGCCCCAACCCCACGCCACATGAAAAACACGAAGCGCTCCCCACGGTGCTAAAAATGCAAAAGCGACCACTGCTTCTGCAGGATCGCTTTTGGATGGACTCACTCGGGCCTAAACCAAAGGAGTCCCATATGAAAACCAAGTTATTTTCATATCGGCGCGTCTTGAAATTACTGAAGCAGATCTTGGGATTAATTTTGCTGATTTTGAAAATCCTCAAAGAGCTGCCTTAGCTAAGTATTTAGGATCTGTGTAAAGCTCTGATCGTGTTCTAAAGTCACAAGTTGTGACCTAGGACCAAGGATGGGACTTAAAATCCTGGCCTCAGTGGGTACAGCGCCAGATCTTGCAGGAGCGCTTTTCAATACCCTAGAGCATTGAACTCAGCCCCGTATTTTGCAGGACGAATCTCTAGTAAGAGGCCTTAAATCGGCAAACAGATTAAGGAGTATAAAAAAGTAAGACACAATAGATAACTGAGTTGGAACTCCTTTTTTATCCGCTGCAAAGAGGTCTGTGTGAAAAACTTAATTTTAATCTTTGGTCTTATTTCGAGTTCGGCTACTTTCGCCAAGAGCGATGATGCAAGTCTTCCCTTTTTGATGCACTCCTTTTATACCACTCTGTTTGAACTCCGACCCTATATGAATTCAGAAGAAGAGTTTAAAGATCCGAAAAATCGCGACAAGATAAAAGCCCTTCTAAAAATTCTTGAAAACAGAGTCGATGATAACCAAGTTAAAAAACTTTCGAAAGCACCGGGTTTTGCGACAACCTATGGTCTGCTGGGCTCTCATATTCGCGAAACGAGTTACCTCTATGAGCACGAAGTCTACGGCGTGGCTCATAATAACTTAAAAGCCACCACAGGCTTGTGTATTATGTGCCATGAGCGTTTGCCTAAGCCGGCCTCACCTGAGGCACACAAAAAAGGACTTGTGATTAAAGATGTCGAAGATTTAACAGATGCCGAGTTTTATTATATTGCGCACGAATTTGATCGAGCTCTAAGTGTGTACGATACTTTGGTTAGAAAATATGACGGCAGCCAAGCAGATTTCGATTTCGACCAAGTTTATCGGCGCAAAATCGCCTATTTTTCACGGATTTTGAGAGATCCGAATGCGGCCGTTGCGAATCTTAAGCTCGACTTGGCAAATCCCAAGCTGCCAAAGTCTGTTCGGAAAAACTTAAATGGCTGGGTGAAGTACTTTAAGTCTTGGAGCCAAGAAGGCTCGAAGGACCCATCTCAGCTCAGCGACGAAAAATTTCTTGCCTTTGCAAAATCCGAAATCGAGAAAAACACAGAAGGTCGCAAGATTTCAATTTCAGATACCTCAAACATCAAACTTCTTCGCGTTTCGGGGCAGTTATACGAACGAGTCTTTAAAAAGCCCAGCTCAAGCTATACTCCCGAGATGTTGTACCTCTTAGCCAAGTGCGAACGAGACTTAGCGCCCATCCAAAAATACTCTTTGGCGGATATCTACCTTCGGGAGTGTGTTATTGAGTACCCTAAGGCTCCTATCGCTAAAACATGTTTTAGTGATTACGAAGTTTCAATGAAACAAAAAGCAAACTTCGACTCTAAATTTATCAAAGAAAATATTGAAACCCTGAGAGTCTTGCTTAATCCATGATTGTTCTGGTGGTGCCCTGCTATAACGAAGAAAAACGACTTGATCTTGAAGCTTTTGAAGAAGGGGCTCAGGGCGAGATTCAAATTCTTTTTGTTGATGATGGTTCAAGGGACAAAACTGTTGAGCGGATTCAGGCCTTTATCAAAGACAAACCCAACCTGCATGTGCATCGCTGTCCGCAAAATGGCGGCAAGGCTGCGGCGGTGCGCGAGGGGATGTTGCACATTGCAGGTCACGCGCAGCTCTCGCAGGCGACGTGGGTGGGGTATTGGGATGCCGATCTGGCAACTCCGCTCTGGGAAGTTCCGAATATGCTTCAGTACGCAGAGCTCTACAGCAAAGACGTCGATTCGATTTGGGGTAGCCGAGTCTACCGTCTCGGCAGTAAAATTGTTCGCTCCGCAAAGCGCCACTATTTGGGGCGGGTTTTTGCGACGGTGATTGCGGTCCTGCTCAAAGTCGAATCTTATGACTCTCAATGTGGAGCAAAGCTATTTCGCCGGTCACATCTTGAGCGTGCTTTTGCAGAAAAGTTTTTGAGCAACTGGATCTTCGATGTCGAAATTTTGCTTCGTTTGAAGGGCTTTCATATCGTGGAGTACCCACTTCGAAAATGGGAAGACATTCCCGGCTCAAAGGTTAAAATCCTGCGCGAAATCTTTCGCGTCTTTAACGACATTCTGCGCATCCGCAAAAAATATCTCGGTTCTTAGTTCGCGTGGGCGCGTTGTCATTTACTAACAACCCCTAGCAAAGTCGCCGACTTCGGCTTCTATTTCTTGATTGAGCCAGGCGAGCATTTTGGCCGGAGACTGAACAAGTCCCATGTTGTCGATGACTGGAACTTGTTGCGAATTAAGTCCGAGCAGGCCGCGGAGGCTGCTGAACTCGTAGTCCTCAACCTGCCTGCAAAGGCCGGCTTCAAGAGGGTTTCGATAAATATATTTATAGGCATTTTTGTAGTACTGCGCGCTCAGAATGGGATCGCAAAAGAGGGGAGTCTCAAGGGCATCCCAGGTTTTATTGCAAAGTTGGTTCAATATTTGGTGAAAGTCTTCTGCCAAGATGTGCTCACGAGGAGATCTGGTTGAAAATAACAAATGAAAGTGCGTGCCCATCAAAACCAAAGCGTGAGCCGTAAAATCTTCGCGGGCTTGCAATTCAAAAAGGGCAAGGCAGAAAATGCGCCAGCGCTCTGCTGGCGGAGTGGCTTGCCAGGTCCGGACGTTCAGTCCGGAATTAAGATGAAAAAAGCGACAGTCTCTCTGAAAACGTCTCGGTGTTATCATTCCCGTGAGCTGTGCAATGCCAAGGCCAGCCATAAGTCTTGGATCGCAATCGCTCCCTGTCTTGGATCATTTTGAGATTCAGAAAAATGGTCCAAATAACTAGACCTTCGCTGGGGCAAAAGGCCTGTAAAAACCCCTTTATTCGGCCGATAAGTGAGTAGTCAGGAACGAAATGTCGAAAGGCAAGAGTTAGTAAAATATGAGTGAAAATTCAAAGCAGCCGCCCAAAACGATGCTAATTATAAAGTCTAATGCCGCGTCTCTCACGACGGTAGAGACTTTTTTGCGCAATCGGGGATGGAAAATATTTTCGACGGCAAACCTGAAGGATGCTCTAGTTCAACTCGTGCAAGGTAAACCGAGTTACGTTCTGATCAGTGTTGACCATCCAAATAAAAAGGTGCGGGCCTTGCCGAAGCTTCTCATTCAGGCCTTTCCTGCGGCAACAATCGCCTTTGCTGAAAATCAAAATGCAGTTTCATACAAAATGTTAGGCGAATCGGCCAGCGAATATCGGGTTTACCCACCGGTCACCGGGCCGGCCATTGAACGCTGTGTAAATAAATACCTTAAAGATCAGCAAACTCGTGAGTCATTGCAAAATGCGAACAGCGAATTTAAATCTGGAACTCACAACAGCAAAGATAATAATTTGATTTCGATCAAGGGCGGCGGCTCAAGTACTGCTGAGGTTAAGGGCGCAGCGCATGACTCCTCACTGAGTGCAGAAAGTGCAAACCGTCTGCTGAGTCAGTTTTTAAGCGAAGAGACCGTCGCAGCTCCGCAAGCGAGTTCTACAAGTAATCGAGATAGCGGTTTGATTTTCGCCCTCCCTGACGAAGAAGAAACGCCCTCTTCAGGCATCGCCTATATGCCGGGGACCTCTGCAAGCGAGAGCGACGGTGGGAATGGGCATGTCTATGGTCAAAAAAGTGGACTTGGCGGCACCCACATTCAAAAGGGCGCTCGCGGAGAAATGGGCTCTTATATTCCCGACTCTTCTGAGCAACAAAACCCAGGGAGCGTGACGCAGGAGGGACCTAAGGGGCCTCTGCTAAAATCTACCCAATCAGGAACTAGTCAAAATGATGATTTGACAGCGCCGGAGGAGCCTGAAAAAGAAGAGTATCCCCAAGGTTCTCGTGAGTTTCGCCGCGCTCAACAGAATGCGAATCCTGCTTGGGCTCCGAAAAACGAGAATGTCGAGCGAACAATTTTTTTGCAAGCCCGCCAAGAAAGAAGCAATGCGAACCAGACCTTAATTGCAAAGGGAACTCATCAAGCTCTCGACGAGTCTGTCGACAAACAGAACGGCGAGATTCGAGAGAAGATAGAACAGGCGAGCAATATGGCCTGTATCATCGTTGAGTCGGAGCGTTTCTCGGGATACCTTGTCGCCGTAATGGGCAATAATCAAAAGATAGACCCTAATTTTATTGCTACGATTAAACAGCGACTTTTTAAATTTCTTAAAGATAACGGCGAAGATGTTAGTGAAGATGAAGCGATGGGTCTAAAGGTAAAGCAGGTGGATTTTGAGCCTTGGGCCTTAGAGTATGCGGACTTCTTGCGAAAAACTGTTCACAAGGGCAACGAAGTGGCTATGGCCTTTTTTCCGCGACGGCCACCGAAAGTCATTCTCGAGGAATCTCAGCATCATGACATGGCGAAGGTTCATGTGGAGGACCTAGTCGGCG
>JAMIQD010000137.1:0-23448 GCA_035914755.1 Pseudobdellovibrionaceae bacterium
GAAATCTATAGAAATCGCCAGCTTGTCGCCGAAAAACTTCAGCTCGCAAAAGAAAAGCTACCTCAAGGCGTGACTCCAGTTATGGGGCCTATCGCTTCGATCATGGGTGAAATTCAATTGATTGGCTTATCCTCACCCAGCGGAGAGGTCAGCGCCCTTGACCTAAGAACTTTTGCCGATTGGACAATTCGCCCGCGATTGCTTTCCGTTCCGGGCGTTGCTCAAGTGATCGCAATAGGTGGTGGCGTTAAGCAGTACCAAATATTGCTCTCAGCCGAGAAAATTCAAAAAAACCAGCTTCCGCTTGAAGAAATCGAAAAAGCTCTTTCGAAAATCAGTCTCAATACGACTGGTGGTTATATTGACCTCGATAAAAAAGAATTTTTAATCCGCAATATTGGTACGATTAAATCCGAAGAAGACATCTTAAATTCTGTAGTTGGTCTTCATCTAGGCCGCCCCGTTTTTGTTAGAGACATCGCCGAAGTTAAACTCGGGCCTCAAATTAAACGCGGTGATGGCAGCGTGAATGGAAAGCCCTCCGTCATCCTAAGCATTCAAAAGCAACCTGGCAGTAATACGGTCGAACTCACAGAAAAAATTGATGAGGAACTGAAGGAGCTTGAGAAATCACTGCCGAAGGGCGCTGTGTTTCATGGTGATCTATTCAAGCAGGCGCATTTTATTGAAGCTGCCGTTGACAACGTCAAAGAAGCGCTTCGGGACGGAACAATTCTTGTTTTCATCGTCTTATTTATGTTCCTGCTGAATTTCAGAACCACTGCCATCACGTTAACAGCAATTCCGCTCTCGCTTCTTGTGACCGCAATCGTGTTTCATTTCTTTGGACTTTCAGTCAACACGATGACCCTTGGTGGCCTTGCTGTCGCCATTGGCGAATTAGTGGATGATGCCATCGTTGATGTTGAAAATGTCTTCAGACGCCTGAAAGAGAATAAGACTCTTGAGCAACCTTTAAATACGCTTCAAGTTGTCTATAACGCCTCCTCTGAAGTAAGAAACTCCATCGTTTTTGCGACGATCATAGTGGTCTTGGTTTTTCTTCCTCTGTTTTACATGAGTGGAATTGAAGGCCGTTTATTTATTCCACTCGGGGTTGCTTACATTGTTTCCCTTATTGCCTCTCTTTTAGTTTCACTCACCATTACGCCTGTTCTTTGCTCATTTCTCTTAGCTAAGGACAAGTTGATTGACCACCAGGACGGGAAACTTGTGAAGGTCCTAAAAAACTGGGATCGGAAACTTTTGGTTAAATCACTCGATCACCCGAACGTAGTTTTCGGAATTGCTGGAACACTTTTTGTTCTTTCGCTTATCCTCATTCCTTTTATGGGCCGAGATTTTTTGCCGAAGTTTAATGAAGGGACTGCAACTGTTGGTCTCTTAGCCCAACCTGGAATTTCACTAGAGGAATCAAACAAACTCGGAACACAGGCAGAAGAAATTCTGCTAAAAATACCCGAAGTCAAATCGGTTGCAAGGCGAACTGGTCGAGCCGAACTCGACGAACACGCCGAAGGTGTTCATTCTTCTGAAATTGATGTGGATTTTAAAGACGGTGGCAGAAATAGAGCTGTTGTATTAGCAGAAATGCGCGAAAAGCTTGAGGCTATTTCAGGTGTATTTTCGAATATCGGGCAGCCTATTTCTCACAGGCTCGATCATCTCCTGTCTGGTGTGCGGGCTCAAATTGCCATCAAAATATTTGGACCAGATCTTAATACGCTTCGTGGAAAGGCCGCCGAGATTTACAAGGCGCTCGATGGAACAAAGGGACTTGTTGATTTACAGGTTGAACAGCAAGTGCTCATTCCTCAAATCAAAATTCAACTCCTTCGCGATGAGGCTGGTCAGTTTGGTATTGTTGCGGGAGAGCTTTCGGAAACTCTTGAGAAGGCTCTCAACGGCGAAGTCGTCGCTCAAGTATTAGATCAACAAAAAACTTTTAACGTGTATATGCGTTTCGATGACAAGTCTCGGGCGAATCTTGATCTCATCAAACAAACTGTTCTTAAAATTATGCCGGATGGCCGAAAAGTTACTCTTGAAAAAGTGGCGGATGTTTTTGAGTCTCAAGGCCCAAATCAGATCAATCGTGAAAATGCGCAAAGACGCATCGTTGTGTCCGCAAACTCTTCAGGCCGAGACCTAGATAGTCTTGTCCGCGAAGTTCAGGACCGAATTCAAAAACAGGTACCAGTCCCCGAAGGATACTTCATTCAGTATGGCGGGCAATTCGAAAGTCAAAAATCAGCAAGTCGTCTTATTTTGCTTTTAGGAATTCTTTCTTTAATCGGCATTTTTATAGTTCTCTATGCTCACTTCAAGTCGTCGTTCATTGCGGTACAAATCATGCTCAATATACCAATGGCTCTCATCGGAAGCCTTGTTGCGATCTACTTGTCTGATCGGGTCTTCTCTATCGCCACTATGGTCGCATTTATCACTCTATGTGGCATCGCAAGTCGAAACGGAATCATGATGATTTCCCATTACCTACACCTCATGAAATATGAGGGGGAGAAGTTCACCAAGGAAATGGTAATTCGAGGCTCCTTAGAAAGGCTAGTACCTGTTCTCATGACAGCTCTTACAGCCATTCTGGGGCTTTTGCCGCTTGTTTTGGCTCAAGGTGCTCCTGGGAAAGAAATCCTTCACCCAGTAGCAGTTGTTATTGTAGGCGGACTCTTAAGCTCGACACTTTTAGATATGTTCGTGACGCCAACAGTATTTTTTCGATTCGGAAGAAAATCAGCGGAGCGCAACTTAATCTCTAAGGAAATGGAACTAAAACCAACTCACCACTAGGAGAGAATCACATGAAACGCATTCTACTTTTAACAGTCCTTATCTTCTCGTTTGGAATTGCAAACGCACACGAGGGTCACGACAAAACTCCAGGGCTCCAGTCCACTCGTCCAGGAGGAACCATAAAGGGTACAGATCATATCTATCTCGAACTGGTCTCTGATAAAGACGGCGTAAAGATTTACCCTATTGATCACGACAAAAAACCAATCCCACTATCGGACGTCAAGATGGAGGGTAAGATGACAATTCCGCGAAAGAACAAAACGCAAGTTTTGAAGTTTACAGCTCAAGATGACCACTTTGCCGCCAAGGTCGATGCAAAAGGTGCTTATCGCTACGATCTCGAAGCATCAGTCACTCACGGTGGAAAAACTGAAAAAATTAAATTCAGCGTCGAGCCGCAACAGTAAGACGACAGGAGTGCTTATGGAAAGTCGAACTTCTTATATTTCAAAGTTCATAGCTGGGGCGTTCCTGCTCCTAATACCTTTGCAATCAATGGCTGACCATCCAAACGAGGGCGCGTTCACTCTCGAGCAGTTAATTAAGGAAGCCGAGGCTCAGAATTTTGAAATCAAGGAAGCCGAAAGCACCTATAAATCTTCCCAGGCACAAGCTGACGCCAAATACGGTAAATTTCTGCCTCGCCTTTCTGTGGAAGGCGGCCCGCAAACAACTAAGTTTGACGATGATAAGAATTCAGGAACAACTCTTTATGGGAAGGCCGATTGGAATCTCTATCGTGGAGGCCTTGATCAGGATAATTTTGAAAAGTCTCGAATTCAAAGGGATCTAGATCTGAAAAAGTTTGAGGCTTCAAAGTCGAAAGTCATTCGCGATGTTAGCCGAAACTTCCATGAGCTTTCATTCTTGTTAGAAAGCTCCGCACTTAAAGAAAAGGCCCTTCAATTAAATCAAGAACAGATGAAGCTCGCAAAACTCAAAAAGAGCTCCGGCTTCACATCAAGCGCGGACGTTATTGAATTTGAATTACGAGAGGCCACACTAACTTCAGATCTTAAAATGATTTCGCAATTAACCACAGAAAAATCTCGCGAACTCTCAGTGCTCCTTGGCAGGAAAGATCTTTCTTCATCGATTTTGGTAAAAGGACATTTAGCTAAGGAGACGCCTTCAATTTCTAAAGAAGAAATTTTGAAGCGCTTAAGGGAAAGCAATATTGAGATCGTTCAAGCAAATGCTGAAGCACAATTGAGCCAGAAAGATGCGGCTATTGCGAAATCAGGGTTCTTGCCGTCTGTTGATTTGGAGGCGAAGTACGGAAAGATCGCAAATGAGGAAAGAGTTTTCTCCGAGAACAATAACTACTCTCTAATGTTGAAAATTTCGGTGCCACTGTTTTCTGGCCTGGAAACACTCAATGAAACCAGAGCAGCAAGATCAACCATTGCAGCCAAAGAAGCGAGCGCGACCCGAAAAACCCTTTCTGGCCAGGCAGATGCGGAAAATCTTTTATCTCAACTCACGACTATCTCGGACCGAATCAATCTTGAGGAAAAAAATCTATCGAAGTCTGAAGAGTATTATAAAATTACGTTGGGCGAATACAGGCGTGGAGTAAAGAACTCCCCTGACATGGTGGGAGCGTCAGAGAGACTATTAGAAGCTAAAATTAGAAACCTTGAATATCGGAAGGACTTCTATCTTACCAAACTGAAAATCTATGAGCTAGTAAGCAGTGATCCCAGGCGCGAAACGAAACTTTAGCGATTGCTGATTGAAATAAATTAGGTAAAGGCTATCGAAGTGCCCTCTTTATTACTGTTTCAAGCTCCGCAATCAGATGCTTTGAGTCTGGTGAAATCGCTGGCGCAATGCACGAGCTGAAGTGATCCTGAAGCAAAGTAATTCGACAAGATTCAAGAGCGGAAATCACAGCACTCAACTGCTGAAGTAGCTCTATGCACTCTTCTCCATCTGAAACCATTGTTTCAACTTTTCGAAGATGCCCGCTGGCTCTTTTGATTCGAACGAGAGTTTCGCGATGGGGAACATGCTTGTGTCGTTCTGAGATTTTTTTTGCCATGCGAAATAACCTATCCTCCCCCTGGGGATACCATTGACAACCATGAAAAATCAACTATTCTCAGCTTCCAGAGGTACAATTGAAGCTGACGATTGCTTGGGTTTTTTCATTTATCACTTTTATAGGCGTTATGAGCCAAGCCCGCAACTCTTGCGCTGAGAGTCTTTCTTCTGAAAAGACCTACAGTACAGTCTCTTCTTCATCAGAACAGTATCACAACTTTCAGCATGAAGATTTAGATCAAGACAGTAAGAAGGATTCTGATTGTCATCACAGTAACTCTAGCTGTCGCAACTGTCATTTAGGTCATTGTGCTTTTACCTTAGGTTCTTCGATTCTTTTTTCGACCTTCAATCCGCCACAGCTTCTGACTTTCACGACTATCGCTGTTATCATTTTTGATTTTCAGACAAGTCTTTTTCGCCCGCCAATCGCCTAAAATACGGCTATGGCTCTAATTTAAATTCAAAACAATTAACCTTGTGCAACTGATTTGCCGTGGAGTTTTCTACGGCATCTTTGAGGCGTTCCTCAATAATTTGAGGACGATTTTAGGGAGAACTTCGCGATGAGAATGATGTATTTATTTTTTGTAACTTTAGTTTCGCTCTCAACGCCGCTGTTGAGCCTGGCGGCTGATTCAGCAAGCGATTGCAAGGCTACTAGCTATTCGGAGTTAGTTCGTTGCGCAGAAAAGCAGTCTTCCGAGATACAAATTTCCGAACAGCAACTTAAGTCAGCCCAAAAACTAGAAGGAGTCGCAAGTCAGTGGCTAAACCCTGAGCTTGATGCCGACACCGTTTCAAAGGGTTCTGAAAGGTCTGAGACCAATGCGTCTCTTCTTTTTACCTTGAGACTTGGCGGCAAGAGGGACGCTTTAATAAACGAAGCTCAAAGTGAAATTGAAAGAGCGAGGGCTGGCCGAGACCTGGGAGTTTACCAAGCAAGACTTGAACTCATGTTAAGCCTCTATCGACTTTCTCATCTCAAAAGTGAAATTCATATAGAAGAGGAATCGGTTGAGACCTTTTCTAAAATTGTAAGGCAATTTCAAAAGCGTCCAGCTTTGTCGCCTGAACAAGATGTGTCTTTGTCCGTCTTTAAGATGTCACTCGCTGACCATCAGCTTAGGCTTACGAAATTAAAGGCCGACGAAGAAAAGCTCTTTCAAGCACTCACAGCCATCACAGGACTTTCAAAAAGCCTTCTGTCAAAAAATCTTCCTCCTGTGAAGCAAGTATGGCCCTCAGTAGAAAGTGCCTCGCCAAGCGAGGAATCTCCACAGGTGCGTGCGGCTCTAGCAGATCTCAAGCTTGCGAGAAGTCAGAAGCAAAAAGCAGAGGGAGAATCGTGGCCGGATCTTAAACTCGGGCCTTCGATGAAAACCGTCAAAGAAAATGGCGAATCGACGACGTTTGTGGGTCTTGGTTTATCAATGCCTCTGCCTGTGTTTAGTCAAAACGGCGCAGGCCGGGCTTACAGTGCTCAACGACTTTTAGAAGCAGAGATGGGAGCGGAACTAACGAAACGAAAATCGGCTGCAACACGCGCAGAACTTGTGAACCGTTACAATCAGACGATTCAAAGTCTTAAAACTTCTCTTAGTCTCAACATTGTTAACGAAAAACACGAGCAGCTTGAAAGACAATTCTTTAAAGGTCTTGTTCCAAGCTCACTCGTTATCGAAGCTCACAGACAACTTTTTGACCTAGGCGAACGAAGAAATGCTTCGGAGCTTGAAGCTCTCGAAGCGTTGGGACGAATTCTCATCCTGGATAACAAATTTAATGAGGTGATCTTATGAGAAACTATTATTTGGCAATCGGTCTACTGACCGTATTTGTATTCGTCGGCACCGCCCAAGCGAGTGACGAACACGATCATGCGTCTGAAAAAAAACCTAAAGCTGAATCACCTAAGCATGAGGAACACGGGACTCATGAAGAAAAAAAGGGTGAAGATCATGAAGACGAACACAAGCATTCTGAAAAAGAGCCGGAAGGTCATGGCCATGGTGATGAGCATGGCGAAGAGGAGAACCCTCAGGTCGGCCCAAGCAAAGGAATTTTAGCTGCGAGCGAGGAGGAGGGAATTAAACTCTCCCCGGAAGCGGAGAAGAATTTTGAGATTCAGAAATTCAAAATTACAGCCGCAAGTTCCTTTGAGATTCCAAAAGATGCAGTCGTCACTGCGGGTCTAGAAGTGAATCTATACCGCTACCGAGCTGGCTTTTATAAGCGAATCGATTTTGATGAGCTCAGTCGTTCAGGGAACAAGATATCCATCCGCTCCAAAGACCTGAAAAGTGGCGACGAAATCGCCATCACGGGTCTTGGGTTCTTAAGAATCGCAGAGATTGCCGCATTTGGCGGCGCTCCTGAAGGTCACTCACACTAATTGGAGCTTAATTTATGTTGAACAAAATAATTCATTTCTCAATTTACAATCGCGGCGTTGTTCTCTTTTTAACCGTTCTGCTTGTTGTAGCTGGAGTCTACAGCTTTCAACACTTGCCAATTGATGCAGTACCCGACATCACTAACAACCAAGTTCAGATCAATACAATCATCGAAGGTCTTGCACCTGAAGAGATTGAACGAACTGTGACGTTTCCGGTTGAGTCATCTATGCGAGGAGTCGCGGGCGTCGAGCAAGTTAGATCCATAACTCGATTTGGACTTTCCCAAGTTACTGTGATTTTCAAAGACTCTGTTGATATTTTTCGAGCTAGGCAACTTGTCACTGAACGCCTTCAAGGTGTTTCGGGCGATTTGCCAAACTCTGCAAAGCCAGAACTGGGTCCAATTTCAACGGGTCTTGGCGAAATCTATCAATTCGTTCTCGACTTCAAAGAAAAGAAAAAAGGCGACGAGCGAGTGAGGCAGCTCATGGAACTCAAAGCTCTCCAAGACTGGTTTGTAAAGCCAAGACTGCTAACGGTTGAAGGTGTTGCTGAGATTAACACCTCTGGAGGTTTCGAGAAACAGTACCACGTTCAGCCTGATCCAAAGAAAATGGCGTCTTTTGGAATTCACTTTGAAGACATCGGCGAAGCATTAGAAAAAATCAATAAAAATGTCGGCGGCGGCTACGTTGAGCAAACGGCTGAGCAGTTTTTAATTCAGGGTGTGGGGCTTCTCAAAGATCCCAAAGCTATCGAAAAAGTTCCAGTCAAAAGTTTAGAGTCTTTTAAGGTTGTCACTATACGCGATATCGCTCGGGTGACTTTGGGTAAAGAGCTCCGCACGGGATCTGCCACCTTCGATGGCGAAGAAGTTGTTTTAGGAACTGTGATGATGCTCCTTGGAGAAAACAGCCGAACGGTTTCAACTCGGGTTCATTCTAAAATTGAGGAAATAAGGAAGACGCTTCCCAAAGATGTTGAGGTTACTACCGTATACAATAGGTCTGACTTAGTTAATGCCACACTCGGAACAGTTGAGCACAATCTCTTGATGGGAGCGATTCTTGTTACGATTATTTTACTCATCTTGTTGGGGAATATTCGCGCTGCTCTGATTACTGCCGTCACAATCCCACTTTCTCTTCTCGCTACTTTTCTCGTGATGAAGCCACTCGGAATTTCAGGAAATCTAATGAGCCTTGGAGCATTAGACTTTGGAATCATAGTCGATGGTACGGTCATTGTGCTTGATAATTGTGTCAGGTTTCTTCACGACCGGGCCAAGTCTTTAGGGCGAAATTTAAGTAAAGAGGAAGTTAAAAAAGCTGTCTACGAATCCACGGTTGAAATTAGACAAGCCGCTGGTTTTGGCCAATTCATTATCGTGATGGTGTTCTTGCCGGTTTTTGCTCTAACAGGCGTAGAAGGTAAAATGTTTATTCCCATGGCTGCAACTTTCGCAATTGCCGTCATGATGGCTTTTATCCTTTCGTTCACAACTGCACCGGCACTCGCAAGTATCTTCTTGTCAGGTAAGACAGAGGACAAAGAACCGAAGCTGATGGAATGGATTCGAAAAGCCTACGTTCCATTTTTTGAATTCGCCTACAAACGTAAAAACTTAACGATGGGCGTAGGACTTCTCTCTGTTGTTTTGGGAGTCGCACTCTTCATGACCAGAGGAGCCGAGTTTTTACCCCAACTCAGTGAAGGATCATTCGCTTTTCATATGATCAGACCCGTAAATGCAAGCTTAAGTCAGTCAGTCGAATTTCAGAGAAAAGCAGACAAGGTCGTCGAAACCTTTCCTGAGGTCAGCCATGTTTTTTCAAGAATAGGAACAAGTGAAGTCGCAACTGATCCGATGGGCGTCAACGTCTCTGATACCTATATTATGCTGAAATCTCGTGACGATTGGCCTGAAGTTGACGGCAAAAAACGAACTTTTCAAAGTCTCGTTTCACTCATGGTTGAAAAACTCGAAAGAGAAATTCCCGGTCAAACTTATCTAGCATCTCAGCCGATTCAAATGCGTTTCAATGAATTGCTTGAAGGAACTAGAGCTGATGTTGCCGTCAAAGTTTTTGGCCCAGATTTAGATAAGCTTGTGGAGTTCGCTAAGAAGACCCAGGAAATCGTGGCTAAAATTCAAGGAGCTGGTGATGTCGAAGTGGATCTGGCAGGCACTTCGCCGGTTTTGAGAATTGAGCCAAACGAGGCCAATCTTTCAGCTTACAACGGCTCCGTGAAAGACGTTCTCGACACCGTTTCAATTGCGCTCGGAGGCCAAGAGGCTGGCTTTCTGTATGAGGGCGAGCGGAAATTCCCAATAGTTGTTAGACTTGGCAATGACTTGAGATCGGATCTAGGCACGATCAAAGATCTTCCAGTCGGAGTCGGCCCAAATGTCCTCGTACCGCTTGGAAAGCTTGCCGACATTTCCTTCAAAGAAACTTATGGCTCTGTGAACAGAGAGAACTCCAATCGAAGAACTGCTGTCCTAATCAACTTGCGGGGACGCGATACCGAATCGTTCGTTTTAGAAGCGCAGAAGGCCGTTGAAACACAACTCAAACTTCCTGATGGCTACTATCTCGAGTGGGGCGGAAACTTTAAGAATCTTGAGCAAGCTAGATCTCGACTTTTGATCTTAGCGCCGATTGCGTTGGCACTTGTTCTCATGATGATTTACGCAGCCTTCGGAAGCGTAGCTCAGACCTTTCTCATATTCGCCTGTATCCCCATGGCCCTAGTAGGTGGAGTCATCGGTCTGATTTTAAACGGCCTTCCGTTTAGTATTTCAGCAGGCATCGGGTTCATTGCCCTATCGGGCATCGCCGTCTTAAACGGAGTCGTGCTTGTTAACTTCTTTAACCAGCTACAAGCCGAAGGAAAAACTGGAAAGGAACTTGTTCTTTCTGGAACACTCGTCAGACTTCGCCCGGTGTTAATGACAGCACTTGTCGCGGTCTTTGGGTTCATTCCAATGATGATCTCGACCGGCATTGGAGCCGAAGTTCAGAAACCACTCGCTTCAGTTGTCATCGGGGGAATCATTTCTTCGACGCTTCTAACATTGATCGTGCTTCCCATTTTATTTTCGCGATTTGAATCAAGAATGAAAGGTCGCGTAGCTCACTAAGTAACTAACCGAGGCAGCTATTGCTACCTCAAGAAAAGGAAGGTTTTATGAAAAAGGCAGTTTTGACAGCAATGATGTTGTCGTTTGCTTTCGGTATCAACGCACATGCTGGCGAGGACCATAAGCACTCAAAAAAAGAGAAGCAGAACCACTCTGACAAAGCACATAAATGCGAAAAGTGTAAAAAGTCAGAGAAGGACTGTAAATGCGACGAGAAGCACGAAGGCCACGACCATTCAGAAGAAACAAAGACTGAGACCAAGAAAGAGACGAAGTAACGTATGAAAAACTTAATACTTAGTATTCCTATTTTCGCACTTATTTTATCCGGCTGTGCAAGCTTTCAACGGCATGAGCATGCCCGTGGCAGCATCGTAGCTCTCGATTCTCCAACAGTAGCGCATGTCTGCATGAACTCTTCTGAAGTGAAGCAAGGTGAGCAGCTCTCCATGTTTCAAAGTGTTTGCACTACAAAGAAGAAGAACCCGACTCGCCATAGTGAAAGCACAGAAACCACGACCTGCACGAAAGTTTCCAGGGGAATGGCAGAAGTCATCGAAAACTCTGACCCTCACTTCATAAAAGTAAAGGCAATGACTGACGCCACAATTCAAGAGGGCTACATCGTGGAAAAGGTCACGCGATAAGAGTTTGCAAACGGCATCGATAAACAACTAGGCAATCAGGATCTTCGATGATCCTGATTTTTAAGAGGGATTGATGGAAAAGACGGAACACCAAGACAGTTGCTGCAATTCGGATTCGCCTATAGTTGAAAGTAAGATTCTGAATCACATCGAAGGGTCATCTGTCTCAATATTCTCGGTGTTGGGGATGGATTGCGCTGACGAAATCGCGGCAATTCAGAAATCTTTAACTCATTCGAAGATTGGAAAGGTCACGGCAAATCTAATGACGTCGCAAGTTTCCGTTGAGCATGATCCTTCTTTTAAAAAAGAAGAGATCGTCGCTTTGATCAATAAATCTGGTGTTAGGGTTCAGGAAACTTCTCGGCAGCTTTCGTTTGTTGCGGCAAACAATAACAGAGTCATACTTGTAAGTCTCTCCGGTGCATTCCTGATCACTGGGTTAATATGTCAATGGTTCTTGGACTTACCAAACGGTTGGCTCTTTTCGATCTACTTGGCGGCAACACTCACTGGTGGAGCACTGATATTTCCAAAAGCCGTTCGCGCTTTGAAGCAACGAAGCCTCGATATGAATGTCTTAATGACCATGGCCGCTGTCGGAGCATTTGCTATTCACGAATACTCCGAAGCGGCGGCGGTCGTGTTTCTATTCTCTTTAGCGGAGATGCTGGAGGCTTTTAGTGTGGCAAGGGCAAGAAAGGCCATTAGAGAAGTCCTTTCGATCACTCCTCAAGTTGCAACTCTGATAGCGGAAAATGGCAACATTAGTCCCACTTCTGTTGAAGAAATTGCGGTAGGTCAGAAAATACTCATTCGGGCTGGAGACAGAATCCCGCTTGATGCGGTGATTGTTGAAGGATCTTCTTACGTTAACCAAGCGCCGCTCACGGGCGAGTCACAACCTGTGTCCAAAGGTGTTGGAGACACCGTATTAGCTGGAACAGTTAATGAAAGCGGCAGCCTAACTGCGACTGTCAGCCACGCCTTTAAGGACACAAAGATCGCGGGTGTAATTCGTTTAATAGAAGAAGCCCAAAGTAAAAAAGCCCCTTCGCAACTATTTGTGGACAAGTTTGCCAAAGTTTATACGCCCATAGTGACTCTCGTGGCTTTACTGGTGTTCTTGATTCCTCCATTGTTATTTTCTCAGTCGTGGGATTTGTGGTTTTATAGGTCGCTTGTGTTTCTGGTTATCGCGTGCCCTTGTGCTCTAGTTATTGCCACACCCGTTTCAGTTGTGTCGGCGTTAACAGCACTCGCGAAGAATGGCGTTTTAGTAAAAGGGGGCGTCTATCTTGAAGCTCTAGGAAAACTCCGGGCCATTGCGGTTGATAAAACAGGCACTATCACTGAAGGGCGTCCCAAAGTTGTTTCTGAAAAAACTTGGGGATCATCCAAAACAGAAGAGTTCATGCAAGTCGCTCTTTCGCTAGAAAAACAATCCAATCACCCTTTAGCTAAGGCAGTGGTTGAATTCTGTGAGAGCAAATATGCGACCGACTCCCCAGTATCAAATCATAAAGTCATACCAGGCAAAGGTGTTGAAGGCTCTCTTGGCTCACACCACTATTTCGCCGGAAACCATAAGCTCGCTCATGAATTAAATGTATGCAGTCCTGAAGTTGAAAAGTATCTTCAGACTCTCGAAGACCAAGCTCAGTCGGTCATGATCGTAGGACATAAACCTCACTCGGGATGCGAAGGCGAAATTCTTGGAATCCTGGGCCTCGCTGACGAACCGCGCGAAGGGGTCGGAAAGGCTATTGAAAATCTCCACCGTGCTGGGATTAAAGAAGTTCTGATCTTGAGTGGCGACAATCAGAGAACTGTCGATTCAATTGCGAAAATCGTTGGGATTGATAAGGGTCGTGGTGATCTTCTCCCTGAAGACAAAGTTTTGGAGATCCAATCTCTCACAAAAAAATATTTTTACGTTGGTATGGTCGGCGATGGCATCAACGATGCCCCCGCACTAGCTCAAGCCTCAGTTGGAATTGCAATGGGTGCGGCTGGTACGGATGCCGCGATTGAAACCGCTGATATTGCTTTAATGACGGACGACCTCGGACAACTTGCGAGAGCGATCCATCACGGCAGAAAAACTTTAAGGATTATCCGCTTTAACATCGGATTTGCGCTGGCAATCAAAGCTGTCTTTATTGGCCTAGGTATTTTTGGACTTTCCAACCTTTGGCTTGCGGTTGCCGCCGACATGGGAGCATCACTTCTAGTGATTGCAAATTCTATAAGACTTCTTCGGGTAGATGAAGTTTCTTAAATACGAAAACTAATAACCCTTTGCGGTCTGTTGAAATCTTATCGGAAATCCCAGAGAAGCTACACCCTATGACTAAGAAGGAACTTAACTCAATGATGACTGCCTTGCAGGGGGCCTTTGAGAAGTTGCTGAAAGAGCTGAGTAACATCGTTCAATACTTCTTCTTGGCCAGGCTTGAGAGCCGATCTTATGCAGGAAGTGATATGATCTTGAGCCACAATGCTTCGGCATTCAATGAGACTTACAAGTACGCCAGACAAGTTTCTCACAACATCTGCGCATGGTTTCTGGTCGGTTAACATTGTATGAATTGACTGAAGATTATCAATTGCAACTCGAATATATGTTTGGGCTTCTTGTGTGTGATGATGTTCGTGCTTTTGAGAGCTGTCCGTAGTGGTTGCCATTAGTTTCCCTTTCAAGGCTTACGCCGTTTTTATTTCCAAAAACTTTTTAAAATTTCCGTCACTTCTTTCCCGGCCAGGACGGCATCTCGTTTCGTCGGCGCTTCAACTATATGCTCCAGAATGTGTCCCTCGATGACTTCACCCATGAGTCCGGTTAGCGCACCTCGACACGAGCTTAAAACTTGAAGAAGCTTGTAAGCCTCTCCCTCAGCTTCAACAATTTGAGAAACGGCATCTAGCTGTCCTTTTACTCGATTTATTCTGGCAACTAACTTAGCTTTCTCGCGGATTGTATGGGCCATTTACCGATTCCTATCTATAATATAGGGGGGTATATCATATTCGCTTTCAGAGTCAATTTTGCTTAATGATTTTTCTTGAACATTTAAAAATTCTGAGTACAACTATTTGTCTGTGAGAATTTTCCTAGTTTTAACACTTTTTGTGTTTCAAATATCGTCTATCGCAAAAGCGGATAGATCTCAGTCACTTCATTTCTTCTCTGAATCTTCCCAAGATCATCAGCACGCGGAAGAGCCACAAGATTCCCATGCAGATAGCGAATCTAATCATGACCATGAAGATGGTCATGATAGTGATGATCTAGCCTCTCACGAACATAAGCATAGGCACTCGCCAGATGAGCCCGAACACAGCCATAGTCATCAGCACATTAGCGGGCATCTTTCTCTGACTTGTCTGTCACCAGTCATAGCGCTCCAACTAAATCTTCATTTAAATGCAAAATTTAAATTTCCACGGTCCAACGATCGGGCAACTCAGTCTCCCTACCTGAGTTCAGTCTTTCGCCCTCCTATTGGCTAATTTCCGTATCATTTCTAAAGCGTGAAATTCGAGAAGATCGACTTCCTCGAGTATTCGCGAGTCTATCGTAGTTCAAAAAATTAATTTCGACTTACTTTAGTTCTGTCGTACTCAGCGCGTCCGCGAGAGGTGGGTTATGTTTTCTAAGTGGTTATTGTTCTTACTAACAGTTGTCTGGTTCGTTCCAGGCTATGCTGAATCAAGCAGCTCGGCGTGTAACGCGTTGGGATCTTATAAAGATGTTCTTCGCTGCGCGATGGAAAACCATCCAGAGATTGAGCAGGCGAAGCTTCTTTTAAATCAAAATAAAAATTTGGTCGATATGGCAGAGCAGCGACCGAATCCAGAGCTAAGCTCCCAAATTCTAGGCGGAAAGGCCGGAGACGAATCTTACCAATACAATCAAATCAATTTGGCTCACACCTTTGAACTTGGCGGAAAGCGAGATGCAAGAATTCGAAGGTCTCAAGGCCAAATCAGTTCCACTGAAATTGATTTTCAGATGACTCAGGAAAAAGTCTATCTACAGACCTACATGGCGCTTGTACGCCTTAGACAGATTAAGTCTGAACTAGAAATTTATGATGATGCACTGTCAACTTTTGAAAGAATTCAGAAGCAGTACCGGGGCAGGCCCCGGATGACTCCAGAACAGCAAGCAACTTACTCAATCATGGACATTGCAGCAAGTGACTACCGCCTGCGCCGTCGTCCCCTAGTAAACGAAGTGAGAGAAAGTGAGCGATTTCTCGAGCGAGCCCTTGGCCGGAAGTTCAACATCGGAAAGGACTTCTATCCACCGCTTCGAACTAAGTGGCCGACTCTTAAAGTCGCCCAAAACTCGATTTCCAGCCTAAATTTAAAAAAATCTTTGGCAGATCTAGAGCTTGCAGAAAGTGAACTAAGCGAAGCGAAGAGTCTATCATGGCCTGATTTCAAAATCGGACCCACTTTTGAAGCACAATCACAAGGAAGTCAGAGAACAAATTCTTTTGGGTTAAATCTCAGTTTTGCTATCCCACTTTATCATGCAAATGGCGCAGGTCGCTCGTTTGCTGCAAGTGGAGTTTCTCGCGCAAATCAGATCGTGAATGCGACCAAAAATTTCGAGGCTCAACAGATCGAGCTTCAGCGTGAAAAATATCGAGATGCTGTCGAGGCACTTGAAGGAACTCTTTCAATAAATGACTTACACAACAAGCACCGGGCAATCGAAAAATCTTTTGCGTCCGGAGTTATCCCAAGTGCCCTTATCATCGAAATCCACCGCCAGATGGCTGATTACAGTAAAAGTTTAAGCGAACAAGAAAGCATCGCAATCGAAGCTCTAGCCAGAGTTTATTCCATTGAAGGCCGTCTTCTTACGGAGGGATTATGAAATTTCATTCTCTAACAATATTGTTTTTAATTGTCGTTTCCGGGGGCTCAGTCCATGCGCAGGAAGAGGTATCGGGAATTCGGGCCGGTCCCAAGATGGCAGTCGTGGAAGCTAACCATAAAGATGGTTTTCGTCTTGCCGAGAATGCAAAAAAGGTGATCGGCTTAGGCGTTAAGCCCCTTGGCTCCTCTCCGTACAAAATTCCTAAAGGTGCTGTTGTCTATTATGGAGATCGGATCGGAGTTTATCGCTTAAGAGACGGTTGGTTTAAGCTCGTCGAAATCCAAAAAATATCGGACTCAAACTCTGAAACAACTATTAGCAGTTCAGATCTAAAAACTAGCGACCAAATAGCAGTCGAAGGCGTCGCACTTTTGCGAGTTAGCGACATGGATGCCTTTGGAGGTGAACAGTGATCAGCAGAATAATTGCATTTTCAATTTATAATCGCATGGCGGTCCTTGCCATAACTGTCGCTATATCCATTGCTGGCTGGATCACATTTCAAAATCTTCCGATTGATGCTGTTCCTGACGTTACGAACAATCAAGTTCAGATCAACACGGCAGTTGATGGTCTTTCCCCAGAGGAGACTGAAAGCAATGTCACGTTTCCGATTGAAACTGCCATGCGTGGCCTTCCCGGTGTTACGGAAGTTAGATCTTTAACTCGCTTCGACTTATCTCAAGTAACTGTCATTTTTGAAGACGAAGTTGAAATTTACCGAGCCCGGCAGTTAGTTGCAGAACGTCTACAATCTGTTTCTGAAACTCTTCCCCGAGGAGTCCTTCCGCAGCCGGGACCTGTGAGTTCTGGTCTTGGAGAAATAGTTCACTACTCCATTGAGGCCGAGAAAATTGAAACTGGAGCCAAGCGACTTGAGCAATTGATGGAAATGCGAACCATTCAGGAATGGTTCGTGAAACCTCGTTTGCTCACCGTGAAAGGTGTTGCCGAAGTTAATACGATTGGTGGATTTGAGCGTCAGTTTCATATTCAACCCAATCGCGAAAAAATGGCCAGGTACGGCGTTCAATTCTCTGAACTGATCGAAGCAATTGGCAAAACAAATCGAAATGTCGGTGGAGGCTATGTTCAACAAACGGGTGAACAATTTCTAGTTCAGGCTGTCGGTCTTTTAAAAGATATTGAAGATATTAAGGCTGTCCCTCTTAAGTCGCTGGAAACTTTCCAGACGATTACGATTGGAGATGTCGCTACTGTTTCGCTTGCAACAGGGCTGCGTTCTGGAGCGGGCTTGGTTCGTACGCGCGAAGCTGTCGTGGGCACGGTCATGATGCTCATGGGAGAAAACAGCCGAACTGTTGCGATACGCGTGGCCGAAAGACTTAAAGAGATCCAGCAGGGACTCCCAAAGGGCTACAATCTTGAAACCCTGTACATCCGTTCAGATTTAGTTAGCTCAACAATTTCAACCGTTGAGCACAATCTACTGACCGGGGCGTTTCTCGTTATTGTGATTCTAGCTTTGCTGATGGGCAATTTAAGAGCCGCCCTGATCACGGCAGTCACGATTCCGATATCTCTCTTAGTTTCGTTTATTGCCATGAAGTATTTCAACATTTCTGGAAATCTAATGAGTCTAGGTGCTTTAGACTTCGGAATTATCGTTGATGGTACGGTCATACTGCTGGATCACTGCGTTCGCGTGATTCAAGAACGCTCGAATGTCTTAAAGCGATCACTCACAAAAGAGGAACTTCAAAAGGCAGTGTATGATGCCACCGTTCATATACGAACAGCGGCTGGCTTTGGACAACTTATCATTGTCGTGGTCTTCCTGCCAATTTTCTCGCTCGTTGGTGTTGAAGGTAAGATGTTCCGTCCGATGGCAGCGACTTTCATTATCGCGATTCTAGCTGCCCTGATTCTTTCATTTACGACAGCTCCAGCACTTGCGAGTCTCTTAATGACAGGCAAAGTTGCAGACAAAGAACCTTGGCTAATGAAGAAGCTTGAGCATTTGTATGCGCCCATTCTCGCTTTTGTTCTTCGCCATAAGTTTGCTACAATTTCTGCCGGAGTTTTATCAACGATCGTCGGTGTAATTTTATTCGTTAACCTAGGCGGGGAATTTCTGCCTCAGCTTGATGAAGGTACACTTCTCGTTCAAACAACTCGTCCAGTGAATGTCAGCATTGACCAATCAGTCGTTCTTCAAGCTAAGACCGAAGAAATCGCGTCGGCATTTCCTGAAGTAGCCTATACATTTTCAAAAATTGGAACATCAGAAATTGCAAATGATCCGATGGGTGTTCATCAGGCTGATACTTATATCATGTATAAGCCTGAAAAAGATTGGCCACTTATTGATGGGAAGAAGCGTTCCCGATCACAGGTAGCAGATGCGATCATTGAAAAACTTGATGCCGAACTTCCGGGTCAATCAGTTTTGAGAAGTCAGCCAATTCAAATGCGATTCAATGATCTTCTTGAAGGATCGAAATCAGATGTCGCTGTCAAAGTTTTTGGTGACGACATGGATAAGCTATCAAGTATCACCACACAAATCGCCTCAATCGTCGAAAAAATTGATGGAGCAGGCGAAGTTGAGACCGAACTTCGCGGGACCTCACCACTTTTAAGGGTCACTCCTAAAAAAGACGTCTTAAGAAAAATGGGAGTTCCCACCGAAAAAGTTTTGGAAACAATCGGCATCGCACTTGGTGGACAAGAAGCCAGCCAGCTTTATGAAGGCGTTCGTCGCTTTCCGATTTTTGTGAGACTTGCAGAAAGTGAACGATCAAACTTATCTGCTATTAGAAATTTACCAGTCGGCATTGGCAATAACGCCAGTGTTCCTCTTCAAGAAGTTGCAGATGTTCGCTTTGAAGAAGCTTACGGCACAATTGTTCGAGAGGACGGACAACGCCGCGCCGCTGTTTTGATAAATCCTAAGGGTAGAGATACGGAAAGTTTCGTAAACGAAGCTCGGAAAGCAGTGATTGAACAAGTAAAACTACCAGAAGGTTATTATATTGAGTGGACCGGAACCTTCAGAAACCTTCAAGAAGCTAAGTCTCGACTGTTGATCTTGGCTCCTCTCGCTCTTTTCCTCGTGCTTATGATGATTTACGCTGCTTTCAAAAGTGTCGGTGAGACTCTTTTGATTTTTGCTTGCGTCCCGATGGCTCTCGTTGGTGGAGTTCTAGGACTGATATTCAATGGCCTTCCCTTCAGCATTACAGCAGGCGTGGGTTTTATCGCGCTGTCGGGTATTGCCGTCTTAAATGGAGTGGTCCTGATGAACTACTTCAATGACCTACGGAAAGAAGGCTTAGATTCTCGAACTATTGTGACCAGAGGTGCATTGCTCCGATTGCGACCTGTACTCATGACCGCACTCGTTGATATTTTTGGCTTCTTACCGATGATGCTTTCAACAAGTATCGGTGCTGAAGTTCAAAAGCCTTTAGCGTCGGTCGTGATCGGCGGAATCGTGTCATCAACACTTCTGACACTTTTGGTACTTCCAGCCCTCTATCTTGCATTTGACAAATACATGAAAACAAATCAACCCCCGGCGCTAAATCCAGAAGGAGATCTCGCATGAGATTATTAACTTTTATTTCCTTATTACTAACAAGTCCTCAGCTTTGGGCACACGGAATTTCAGCTGCTGACAAGCAGGCCATGCTTGATGGCGGTTATCTAAAATACATGTGGCTTGGCACAACTCACATGCTGACCGGCTATGACCATTTGCTATTCATATTCGGAGTCATTTTCTTTTTAACGTCATTCAAAGACATCGTAAAATTCATCAGCGTTTTTACGTTCGGTCATTGCATCACTCTTGTCTTCGCCACGTTTTTCAAAATCACAGCAAACTACTATCTGGTCGATGCTGTTATTGCGGTCAGTGTCATGTACAAGGGATTTGAAAACATCGACGGATTCAAAAAATATTTCAATTGGCAGCCACCGAGCTTATTAACGATGGTTTTCGCATTCGGGTTGATCCACGGATTCGGTCTCTCGACACGTCTTCAGCAGCTTCCGCTAGGTGATGATCAGATTTCAATGCTCATGCGAATCCTCTCCTTCAATGTCGGAGTTGAGGTCGGTCAGATTGTCGCGTTGACCGCGATGTTAATTGTCTTGAGCGGCTGGAGGAAAGCGCAATCATATGCGAAGTTCGCATATGCCGCCAACGTAGGTCTTGTTGCCGGAGGAATTTTTCTATTCTTCATGCAGTTTCACGGCTATTGGCACACAACTGATCCAGATGCCTATCCGCTCAATCTGGACGACCATTCCCATGTTCACGAAGATATGAAAAAAGAAGAACAAAACACACACTAACTAATGTCAACCAAAGGAGAACTAACATGAAAGCACTTTTTTTAGTCGGAACACTTCTGACATCGCAACTGGTATTTGCACACGGCGATCATAAACCGCCACCCAAGGTAGCCAAATGCGCAATAGATATTTGCACAAAAAAGGAAATTGCGGATTCTGTGCAAACGGCACTTCAGACCATTGTTCAGATTGATGAGAGACGAAAGGGCTGGGCAACGGCTAAGTTTGTAGAGCTGAAAGAACAGAAATTTGACAAGGGTTCAGAGTGGGTCATGAGCTTTACTGATGCGACCAAACCCAAAGGCGAACAGACAATGTATGTTTTTGTCACCCTCAAGGGCTATCTGAATGGCTCAAACTTTGATGGGAAATAACATATGAAGAATCTGATCTTCTTGTTTTACAGCCTGAGCGCATTTGCCGGTGAAGGCACGGGACATTCACACGGCCCCGGAGATGGATCAACTACAATGCAAGTTCTTGGAGTTCTCGTAATCCTGGGAATTGCAGGAGTTGGATTCTGGTTCCTTTCAAAGAAAAAAAAGTAAGAGTTTGATTCTCGTTACTATTAGAATGGCAGGGCAGCTTAATAGCTGCCCTCCTACTCTTAGGAGTTTTGGCCAAATGCTATGATGAAGTTACCCCTGTATAATAAAATGTTAATTGGAAGACTTCTGACGAGGTCTGGAGACCAAGCCTGGGACTTCGCAGTTCCACTTGTTTTGCTTCAAATTTTTCCTGGTGAACTGCGAATCGCAGCTCTTTACTATTTGCTCGTAAGAATTGCGATGGTTCTTTTTTTACCGAGATTCTCGAGAGTCATAGACCAAATTGATCGTTTGAAGGCAGCTAAACTTGGCGTCTCCCTGCAATTAGTTGGAGTGACCTTTGGATTCGTCAGCGTCTTGGTCCTTTCAAAAATTATTTCGCACAGTTTTCAGTCCATCGAGTTTGTATCGATTTTTTCGGTTCTTGTTTTTAGTGGAACCCTAAGTCAATTGGGATCAACCTTTATGGACATCTCAATCGCAAATGACCTTGTCCCTTCTAGTTTTAAAGGTGATGAGCTTGCAAGATTTAATAGCCGCCTCAGGCAAGTTGACCTCTTTACTGAGGTTGCGTCTCCGATCGTGGCGGGGAGTCTTTTGCTTTTCACGTCGACGCATTGGCCATTGCTTGGTTTTTCACTTATTGCTTTGTGGAATGTTGTTTCATTTTTTCCAGAGTACGGACTTCTTAAATCTATCTTCAATGAAAGACCTGATCTGAAGGATAAGCCTCTGAAGATCGAAGACACGAAGAAGCAGTCTATTTTATCTCAAATTCGTAGTGGCTGGAGTTCCTTTTTCCGGGAACCTGTTGCGATGGTTGTTCTCGCTTACGCCCTGCTTTGGCTATCAGTTCTGAGCCCACATGGAGTTTTACTTACGGCATTTCTAAAAGATGGATGGAAACTTCCTGAACTAACAATTGGCGTGTTTCGAGGTGCCGGAGCATTGTTCGGACTACTTGCAACAATACTTTTCCCTCTTGCGCTCAAAAAAATGTCGGTTGAGAAAGCCAGTTTTCTTTTTCTAGCCTTTCAAGCTCTCATGCTCGGCATCGGATATATTCTATTTTTACGAGCAGACAATTTTGGGCAGATAGGCTTTCTTGTGTTGATTTTATTTTCTCGCGTCGGGCTCTATGGATTTAGCCTCGGAGAAATGCAGATTCGGCAAATCGGAATTGCGCCTCAAGTTCGTGGAGAAGTAAATGGTTTTGCCAACGCCTTAACGGCTCTTGCTACTATAGGTCTTTTTGGAGCTGCTGTGGCTTTACCATCAACCGAAGATTTTAAATATCTAGTTTTGTCGTCGATCGGTTTCGTAGTGCTTGCACTTATAATATACGGGAGTTGGTATCGAAGTCGGTCTAGACTATAAAAGTCCTATTTCAAGTTTTAATTGGAAAACAAAAAATTGGCTCTCATGAGTCCGCTACGGAGACGAGTGCACCGCAGGTTAAATTCGCAGGAACTGCTTCGTGGATTCTTTTTGGATCATCAAGCTTAAGGTCTTTCATAATTTGAATAAACTCGTCCTGACTTCTGTTGCCGCCAACTCTTGGGTTAAATTTCTTCTCAAGATCGACTGTTGAATAAAGAATCCCCTTGTAGTCATGTGCTGGGTAAACTCTCGTATCATCTGGCAGAACGAATATTTTCTTTTGAATGCTTTCGTAGAGATCTTTGGCAGATCCTTGTTGAAAATCAGTTCTTCCGGTTCCTCGGATCATCAGACTATCGCCCGTAAAAATCATGCCTTCACAAGAAAAACTCAAACTCTCGTTCGTATGGCCCGGTGTCTCTAAAACTTTGAGTGTGTATCTGCCGAATTTTAATTCCTGATTTTCTGTAAGTTCCAAATCTGCGCAGCAAACTCCAGCTTTTTTACTAACCGCTGATTTTGCATCTGTGCGCTTTTTGATTTCGTTACTTCCGGTGATGTGATCGGCATGGATGTGAGTTTCAAGAATATAACGCAATTTAAGATCAAGCTCCTCTATCAGCCTTAAATCTCTTTGAACCGTTTCAAGGACTGGGTCGATTATAACGGCTTCACGAGTCACCGGGTCAGCGAGTAGGTATGTGCAGGATGAAGATTCTTTTTCAAAGAGCTGGTGAAAAATCAATGAGTCCTCAATGGCCAAATCTTTTGGCGAAACAAATGGCCACCCCTGATAGCCACCTTCGAGCCAAAAGGCTCTTTTGCCGTTCTCATTTAAAATTTTGGCAGCATTTTCAGATCTACCAGCACCTTTACCGCAATATGTGACGATTTGTTTTCCTTCTTGAATCTCGTGATGCCGTTGAAGAATTTCATCAACTGGAATATGAAGCGCGCCAAAAATATGCCCTCGCTCAAATTCATCTTTCCCGCGAATATCAAGAATGGTGACGTTGTCATTTTTGATAAGAGCCAAGAGTTTATGGTTCGATATTGATGGCTTCATGAATCACGCCCTTTTCTTCAATGTTTCAGTCATGCGCCTTGAGACAACTACGCCTGACAAAAACGTAATCATTGCGACGAGTCCAATGGCCGCATTTATTCCAAACACGTCCGCAACGACTCCAGAGATAATCGCGCCTATTGCATACCCTGAATCTCGCCAGAA
>JAMIQD010000138.1:0-4148 GCA_035914755.1 Pseudobdellovibrionaceae bacterium
GCGGCTGAGTACACCTCAGAGCAAAAAGAAGAAGTTCAAAAGAAAATTGAAAAACATCTTGATCAATTGGCAGAAGAAATAAAAGAACTCAAAAGCCAGGCGCAAACCGCTACCGGGGCTACCAAAGATAAAATGAATGAGGAGATTGCCTCTTTTGAAAAAAAGCAAGAAGAGCTAAAGTCAGATCTAAAGACTCTCAAAAAAAGCTCTGGCAAAGCTTGGTCTGAAATGAAGTCTGGGATGAGTGCAGCAATGGAAAAGCTTTCTGATTCGTACAAGAAAGCAAAAAAAGAATTCAAAAAAACGCGGTCAGAATAAATGAAGTCTTTTCAGCCGCCGAAGCTTTGTTATGCGGACAAGCTGCCATCTGCTCAAATTTTTGGAGAAGATGCGTTGCTAATTTACGATCAAATATTTGATCGCATTCCTCAGGTTCGGGCGTGGGTCCAGGGGTTTTCGGCGCGCTACGCTGTTAAGTCTGGTGAAGGCCTTAAGGATATCGACTCGTTCCCTAGGCATATCAGGGCTATTGAGAAAATCACTCGTCCACTTTCTTCGAGAAATTTAAAAGTGATTGTTTTGGGCGGAGGAAGCGTTGGTGACTTTGGAGGCTTTGTTGCCAGCGTTTTTAAGCGCGGCGTGCAGCTTATCCACTTTCCAAGCACGTGGTTGGCTGCCATTGACTCCGCACATGGCGGCAAGACTGCCCTCAATGTTGGGGGAATTAAAAATCAAGTTGGTACTTTTTATCCCGCGACAACTGTTTACATGGTGAGGTCTTTGTTAATGTCTCAACCCGCTGAGAGAAATTTTGAAGCGCTCGGCGAAATTATAAAAATCGGGCTCCTAGCGGGAGGGACTCTGTATTCACGATTGGGAAAGGTTTCTAATTTTGATTCGAAGACGTTGTGGGGCTTGTTGCCCATGGCCGTTCGAGAGAAGTACAGGATTGTAAAAAAGGATCCTTTAGAAAAAACAGGCGAACGTCATCTGTTGAATCTTGGCCACACAATGGGTCATGTCTTTGAAGCTCACTATAGACTTCCGCATGGGGTGGCAGTTCTCGCCGGAATACAATTTGCTCTTGAGTGGAGCTATCAGCGAGGAGTCTTGTCACAAAAAGAATATCTAAAATTGATGCAAGCCAAATTTTGGAAAAAAGCGGTCGATAAAAAATTGAGAAGTCCGTGGCGGCATCTCAATATGCTGGGGCTTCTTGGTGAAACTTCAAAGGTCTACTCGCACTACTTGCAGCAAGACAAAAAGAAGACTCAGGGGCAAAAGCTTCGATTTATTTTCTTAAAAAAACCAGGCGTCGCCGCCATTGAAAATGTTGATCTTAAAGAAATACTCGTAGAAATATCTCGCCAGAATTCGTTTTGGGGGTGATGTGAGAGGGTTTGATTTTAAGGGAACGATTCCCGCATCAAAATCTTTAATGAATCGCGCTCTTATTGCAAAAAGTTACCACCCAGGATTAAAAATTTTGGGTGTCTCAAGGTGTGATGACGTTGTTCATTTAAGAAAAAATTTGAAGGGAATAAAAAGCCAAAAAATATTTGACTGCGGCGAGGGCGGGACAACACTCCGGTTTTTAGCTTTTCGTCTTTCTAGAGAAAAAGGCGAGTTTATTTTAAAAGGATCATCGCGGCTGCTGAGCAGGCCCCAGCACGAGATAAAAAATATTCTTGTGCAATTGGGGGTAGAAGTGCGGGTAGGCAAACGAAATTTGCATATTGTTTCTGAAGGCTGGATAGCGCCTGCCGGGCCTGTGGTTGTAGATGCAAAAGATTCTAGTCAGTTTTTGTCGGCTTTGTTTTTAAATTCTTGGGGGCTCGACTTTGATTTAAAAATAAAAGTGAAAGGCCGAGTGACCTCGAGTTCATATTGGAGCATGACTTTGAATCTACTGAAGCAATTGGGGTTTCGGTATCAGAGAAGAGGAGCCTACCTTGTGGTTCCGAAGGGTCAAAAAGTAAAAGCGAAGCTTTTCAGAGTCGAATCCGATATGAGCTCTGCTTTTAGTGTGGCCGCCTTTGGGGCGCTTTTCGGAAGGGCTGAAATTGCGAACTTTCCCAAAAGCAGGCTGCAGCCCGATCGGAAGTTTTTGACAATTTTAAAAAAAATGAATGTGAGCATAAAAACAGACCGCAATGTGTGTTCAATCCACGCGAAAAAATTTCTCAAGCCAATTCGCGTGAATTTGCAAAGCTGTCCCGATTTGTTTCCGGTGCTTGCAGTCATCTGCGCTTTTGCGAAGGGTCGATCGGTACTGCATGGCGCGCCTCAGTTAAAAGAAAAAGAGTCGAATCGCATTGCAAAGACGGCGGAGCTGCTGACGCGAGCGGGCTTTCAATGTAAGCCTCGCTCGGATGGGATTGAAATAGATGGGGGCAAAGACATCGCAGAGCCAAAGAAATTTATTTTTGATCCCGATAGTGATCATCGTCTTGCGATGGCAGCAGCTCTATTAAAGTACAGAGGCTTTAAAGTTAAAATTAAAAATCCAACAGTCGTAAAAAAGAGTTTTCCCGAATTTTGGAGCTTAGTAGGAGTGACGCCATGAGTACAGTTATTATTGGCCAACGCGGAGTCGGTAAAACCCAGCTTTTAAAAAGGATACATCGGTACATCGATGTCAACGGCACTCATTGTTTTGACTTAGATCAAGAAATTGAAAAGAAGGTCAGAAAGAGTGTGGCTGATATTTTTTCGACTCAGGGTGAAGATGAGTTTCGCGAGATCGAAAAAAAAACTTTTAATGAAATCAGAATTTCTCACACTGACGCCTTTATTGCGGTGGGCGCGGGCTTTCCGGTGGGGATCATTCCAGCAGAAGACAAAATTATCTGGTTGCAACGTCCCACTGATCAGATGGGAAGAATTTTTTTAGATCGTCCGAGGCTGAACAAAGACCTAACTCCTTTGCAAGAGTACGAAAAGCGCGCCGCCGCGCGCGAGATGCATTTTAAAAATAGTTATGACCAAATCTATATTATGCCCGAAGGTCTTCTAGAGCTGGATTCTTTAGAAGAAGATTTATTGGTTAAAAAGAAAAGACCCCTTTCGGGCGGCATGACGGTGACATCTGATTTATTTCTTAAAAAGAGTCGGTGGCAAACTTTTGTGGAGAACTATGCAAATCGGGGCGTGGAGTACTTCGAGATTCGAAACGATCTCTTGAGCCATGAGCAGCAGCAGATGTGTTTGGGGTCTCTGTTTTCTGAGAAATTTATTTTTTCATTTCGTAGTGGGGATATAGAGCAGTACCCTCAAGGAGCTCAAATCCTATTTTATGATTGGGCCCTTGAGCTCGGCTCAGTGCCAGAGCCTGTGCGCTTTTTAAAGCAACGATTGATTATTTCTCTGCATGATCTTACAGAGGGAGAGTCGTTTGAGCAGGGCCTCCTTCGTTTAGAAGAAGCTGCCGGGCGCGGGGTTCACTTGAAGTTCTCGCCGTATGTTCACAATTATGAAGACTTGCTGGCGGGTTATATTTGGCAGCAGATGGATCCCAAGAACAGAAGCTTTTTGCCCCGATCATCGCAGGGACGATGGGGTTGGTTCAGGTTATGGATGAAGGGTCGACAGGTGCTCAATTTTTGGCGTGAGGGACTTGGAGCTAATGCGGATCAGCCGACTTTATTTGAGTGGCAATGCGTGCATATGATTAAGACGACATTTGCAGCAGTTTTGGGTTCTCCGGTCGCACAGAGTTGGACTCCGATAGAGCAGCATTCTTTTTTTGAAGAACGAAATGAGCCCGTCTTTCGCATTCAGGTTGATAAAATTGAGTGGAATCGTGCGCTAAAAGTTCTCGCAACACTGGGGCTTCGTCAGGCGGCGGTGACGTCTCCTCTTAAGGAGGAAGCGTTTCATGCCTGCCAAGAAAGGTCGTATGAAGCTGAGGAGTTTCGAGCGGTGAACACGCTGTTTTATGATGCCGCAGGAAAATCTTGGTATGGGCATAACACTGATTTCGCAGGTTTCGAAGCTCTTGTTGCGGATCTAAAAGATGTTCAAAAAATTGCAGTCTGGGGTGGCGGCGGAACGCTCAAGATGATAAAAAAAATTTTGCCCCAAGTTGTGAGCTTTTCTTCTTCTCGAGGTGCAGTCCGAGAAGAGGATCAGCATCGATGGGGGCCTAA
>JAMIQD010000139.1:0-3345 GCA_035914755.1 Pseudobdellovibrionaceae bacterium
GGGTGCCAGCCTCCACGCACGCTTAGCGTGCTTTATTTTCCGTTTTCTGAGACGACCCCATATAGAAAATAGAGTTCTTTAGCCAGCTGCAATTTCAGATTAACCGATTCGGTAAGCTTTCTGCATTTCCGGAGACAACTTTTTTAGCCAGCTTGAGAGACTGAAGCCTTTTCTATCGGTACTATTTAATTTAGTAAAATACAGATGTTCATCCCAGCGAGGACCGAAATCTACTTCTGCAAGACTTACAAGCTGTTTGTTTCTGCGAAGACGATGCTTTTGATGGTAATCTTCGGCGGGCCAAAAATAACCATTTTGTTCTCCGGCCTCAATCACCTCGGGAGATTTCTCCTTTCCAATCGCTTGAATCAGTTCTTCAGCTACTTGTTTTTGCTCCAGATCAAAAACAAAAAGTATCTGGCGATACTGGCCCTGCTTTCTACCATGAACAGACCATGATTCAAAACTTCCAAGAAGTTCCCTGTAGCTGATTTGGTCTTTATCGTAGATCACTCTGACGACTTCGGCGTGTCCGTTGATGTTGCGGTAACTCGGATCCAGAGTTGATGCTCCAGCGTAGCCAACACGTGTTTGCACTACTCCCTGCGTCCCTCCAAAATTAGAATCCGGTCCCCAAAAGCAACCCATGCCGAAAACCGTTTGACTAAGCTTCCCGATTTTCAATGCTTCTTCGATTGCTTCAGGGGTTGCAAATTCATAGCTTTCAACACCGTCTTCTTTATTCATTTTTAGATCCGACATATTTTTCTCCTAACTTTCAAGAATTGTAGCCACTCCCATTCCTCCCGCCGTGCAAACGACGATAAGGCCACGTTTTCCAGGACCAGCTGAGTGCAGTATCTTTGCTAAAACTCCGACGATCTTAGCGCCAGTAGCCGCAAACGGATGCCCAAGGGCAATGCTACTTCCACGGACATTTAGCTTCGAGCGGTCAATTTTTCCGAGAGGCTCTGATCGTCCCAAACGTGTTTTGCAGTATTCAGCAGACTCCCACGCCTTCATCGTGCAGAGCACTTGTCCAGCGAACGCCTCGTGAATTTCGTAAAAATCAAAATCCTGAAGCTTTAAGCCGTTTCGCTTCAATAATTCACTGACCGCCACAGTTGGAGCCATGAGCAAACCTTCGCCAGCGACGTAATCCACGGCAGAAGTATGAGAATCCACAATCTTGGCCAACAGCGGCCAATTATTCTTTTTAGCCTCTTCTTCGGAAGCCAAAAGAACGGTGGACGAGCCATCCGTGAGTGAACTCGAGTTGCCTGCCGTCAGAGTTCCTTTTTCGGATCGATCAAATGCTGGCTTTAGCTTTGCCAACTTCTCTAAAGTCGTATCGCCACGCATGATTCCATCCGTACTTTTTCCTAAAAATGGAAAAACGAGATCGGCATAAAAGCCGTCTTTGTACGCTTTCGCGGCGTTCAGATGGCTTGCCAGAGCCAGCTCGTCTTGCTCTTGCCGGGAAATTTTCCATTCTTTGACCATCAACTCACAATGTTCACCCATTGACTTCCCTGTTCGCGGTTCAACGACGGCGGGTGGCACGGGTTTTAAATCGCTCGGCCTAAAGCTCAAAAAGATTCTTAGTTTCTCGCCGAGTGTTCTGGCCGAATTCAATGCAACGAGCTTCTGCGAGAACGAACGAGTCACCATAATTGGCAAGTCGCTATTGCTATCCACGCCGCCCGCAATACCGCTCTCGATTTGGTAGCTGGATATTTTGTGTGCGATCTGAATCGTAGTTTCTAAACTGGTACCGCAAGCCCGCTGCACGTTATATGCTGGCGTATTCGGATGTAAGCCAGAAGCCTGAACAACTTCACGCGCAAAGTTCCAGTTGGCCGAACTTTGCATGAGTGCACCCAGAGCCACGTCACCCACGACTTTGCCCTTTAAGTTATATCTTTCGACTAAACTTTTCAGGCTAGCGGTCATAAGCTCTGGCGTGGTGACATCTCGATAGGCAGTCATTGATTTCATAAATGGAATACGGACGCCACCTACGACATAAGTAGTTCTCGTTTTCATAATTTCACCTCCGGCTTTGTGTGCCGTTCAAAAACTTCTCCGACCTTCACGTCGTACGATTCAAAAATGTAGTCTTTGCCAAGCATCTTGGCTTTTTTGTGTTCGGGATGCTTATCCCAAGCATCGAAAGCTTCTCTGGTAAGGAACTCGACAATTAGAACATCTTCACCGTTAGGAGAAGAAAACCGCTCATGGCTTCCGTAACCAGGAATGGCTTCGACAAGCGCGGACATCTCGGCGTATCTTCTTTCAAACTCCCCACCGTGCTCCTTGGCAACACGACTGCGGAAAACTGCTATAATCATTGATCTGACTCCTTACTAAGCTAATTACAATCCTCAAAAAAAAGATCTCGTTATTTCATCGAAGCTTCCAACCACTTGTCGAGATCCTTGAACTTGGGGTTTCTCAGCTTCTTTGTCCCAACCAGTATTGTCGGGAAATTTAACTTTCCAGTAGTATAAAGGGATCGCAGTTCATCAGCTGCCGCGTCGTCTTCGTGAACATCTAAAAAATCAAACTCGATTCCTTTTTCTTTCAAGTACGACTGGTAAATCTTGGTTTTGTGGCAGTCCTTATGACCGAACAGCTTAATCCCCACGACCCCCTCCATTTTCTAAAATTACTCTACAAACTTCAACGACTCCGAGTTGATGCAGAATCGAGCCCCAGAGGGCTCAGGACCATCTGGAAAAACGTGCCCTAAGTGGGCTTCGCACACATTGCATAGCACTTCGATTCTTCGTCCGTAAGTCGTGTCCAGTTCATATTGAATTACGTTGTCGGCGACGGGCTCAGAAAAACTCGGCCAACCTGTTCCCGAATCAAACTTAACGTTCGAATCAAACAGTTCAGTGTCGCAGCCCGCGCAGGCATACCGTCCTGCCTCATAAAATGAACAGAGTTCCCCAGTGTGAGGGCGCTCGGTGCCTTTCTTCCGCATGACATTAAATTGAGCGGGCGTCAGAATTTTTTTCCACTCTTCCTCGCTCTTTTCTACTTTTCTAGGAGGAGCGGGAGTGCCGTTATCGAGATAGTTGTTAATGCTTTCCCAGTTGAACATAAATTTGCTCCTTTATTTTTGGGTTTGTTCTTTAGCTATCAATCCACGCGAAGAAGTCAGTCGCGCTACCAATGAATTTTCCATCCACAAAAACTTGCGGAACAGTTTGAAGGTTGGTTTTTTTCTTCAACTCATCATAAGTCTTGGGATCGTCATCCACGCGAATTTGTTTAAAATCAACTTTTTCAGAAGTTAAGTACTCCTTCACGCGTTTACTAAACGGACAATGGTCTTTT
>JAMIQD010000140.1:0-3536 GCA_035914755.1 Pseudobdellovibrionaceae bacterium
CAAGTAGAAATATACCGTGAAGGCCACGTGTGGAATCAGAGCTATGAAAAGGGAGCAATAATGACTCCCGTTGAAAAAGGAGAAAGCACGTCGCGCACGGGAACGAAAACTACGTTTAAGCCCGACCGTGAAATTTTTAAAGACGAGACGATCACATACGACTTTAATACGCTAGCAAACCGATTTCGTGAACTGGCCTTCTTAAATGGCGGGCTTCATATTTCTTTGAAAGATGAACGGACAGGAAAGAAACAAGACTTTCAGTATGCCAACGGAATTGCAGAGTTTGTTCAGTTTATGAATCAATCTAAAAAAGCACTTCATAACGAAGTCGTGTACTTTCGTGCAGAAAAGGACTCTGTCGAAGCAGAAATAGCGCTGCAGTGGAATGACTCCTACTCTGAGTCCATCTTTACATACTGTAATAATATTAACACGCATGAGGGCGGCACGCATCTCATGGGCTTTCGCTCCGCCCTTACTCGAACAACAAATGCGTACGCAACAGAGAAAAACCTTTTGAAGGATCTCAAAGAAAATCTCGAAGGCGAAGATATTCGTGAAGGATTAGCAGCAGTTGTTTCTATCAAAGTTCGGGAGCCGCAGTTTGAAGGACAAACAAAAACGAAGCTCGGTAACACGGAAGTCAAGGGTATCGTTGAGTCCATGGTAAACGAAAAACTTGCAGATTGGATGGATCGAAATCCGGCCGTCGCAAAAAACATTATCATGAAATGCGTAGAGGCGGCCCGAGCGAGAGAGGCAGCCCGAAAGGCCCGAGACCTAACGCGACGGAAAACCGCGCTCGACGGGGGATCGTTGCCAGGAAAAATGGCCGACTGCCAAGAACGCGATCCTGCAAAGTGCGAGTTGTACTTGGTCGAGGGAGACTCTGCCGGCGGGTCTGCAAAACAGGCGCGCGATCGCAGAACACAAGCCGTGTTGCCATTAAAAGGAAAAATTCTAAACGTCGAAAAAGCACGATTCGATAAAATGCTTTCGAACGAAGAAATTAAAATGATGATTTCTGCCCTAGGAACAGGAATTGGCAAAGACAATGTGAATGTCGATAAAATTCGGTATCATAAAATCATTATCATGACAGATGCCGATGTCGATGGTTCCCACATACGCACGCTTTTGCTCACGTTTTTCTATCGCCAAATGCCAGAAGTATTAGAGCGTGGGTATATCTATATCGCGCAGCCACCTTTGTATCGCGCCAAAAAAGGACAATCAGAAACGTACCTAAAAGACGAGGCGGCGCTAACAGAATATCTTTTGAGCTCTGGCCTGAGTAACTTTAAGATAAAAGGTAAAGAAAACACGCCGGAAGCAGACCTCCGCAAAATGATTATTAATATTCAAAAGTTTAATGCTCTGCTGAAGACATCATCATCGAAATATGATCCGGATGTTCTTTACTTCTTTTTAAGCAAGGTTTCCGATCTAGAGGGAGTTCTTTCAGATGAAAAAAGGCTATCTGCCTCGCTGAAAGAGTTCGAGTTATGGATACAAGCAAATCCGAGCCGCGGAATCACAGAATTAAAATCTGAGGTAAAAAAGGACGATAGCGGCAAGGCCCTTGCTGAAATCTACACGGTTCGCTACGCGGATCGACTTACGACGAAGCTAGGAGCCGCAAGCCTCAGCGCGCCAGAAATTTTTGCGCTTCGTTCGTTGTGGAAAAATATCCAATCCGTGGCCCTGCTCCCAATGACAATTATTCAGGGGGAACAAGAGCAAGAGTTTGAGAATTACTCGGACTTCCATCACCACGTTATGGAATCGACAAAAAAGGGCGTCTACATTCAGCGCTACAAGGGTCTGGGAGAAATGAATCCAGAGCAGCTCTGGGAGACAACGCTAAATCCAGAGTTTAGAACTTTATTGAGGGTAAATATTGACGATGCGGTGGCCGCCGACGAGACCTTTAGCGTCTTAATGGGAGAACAAGTAGAGCCACGGCGCCAGTTCATTCATGACAACGCCCTTCTTGCCCACAGCCTTGACGTATAATTAACTTTGAAATGGTGACCAATGGAAAATAACAACAATGAAAAAGGCGTAGCAGTTGTAGACATCAATAAAGAGATGCGAGACGCCTATCTCCAGTATTCTATGTCGGTAATTGTAGGCCGAGCCCTTCCAGATGTTCGCGATGGCCTTAAGCCCGTTCACCGCCGCATCCTATTTGCTCAGCACGAACTGAGTAACACACACGACAAACCGTATAAAAAATCCGCTCGTGTCGTCGGCGACGTAATTGGTAAATATCATCCCCATGGAGACGCCGCCGTTTACGAGACGATGGTACGAATGGCACAGGATTTCTCTCTGCGCTATCCGCTTACCGATGGCCAAGGCAACTTTGGATCCATCGATGGCGATAATGCAGCGGCGTCTCGTTATACTGAAGTACGAATGACGAGGCTTGCAGAGGAGCTTTTAGCTGATATTGAAAAAGAGACAGTCCCCTTTGGTCCTAACTATGATGACTCCTTGGAAATTCCAAAGGTGTTGCCAGCGAAATATCCAAACCTTCTCGTAAATGGCTCGTCAGGAATTGCCGTAGGAATGGCCACAAACATTCCTCCACACAATCTTGGCGAAGTAATCGACGGCTGTATTCACGTTATTAATAATCCAGATTGTTCGATCGATGATTTGATGGTGCACATTAAAGGACCCGACTTTCCTTCTGCGGGAGTGATCGCTGGGCGCGAAGGCATCATGCAAGCCTATAAGAAGGGCCGAGGAATCATTTCATTAAAAGCAGTGGCAGAAATAGTTCAGGGAAAAGACAGAGAAGAAATTATCGTTAGTGAAATTCCGTATCAAGTTAACAAAGCAAAGCTCATAGAGCACATTGCGGATCTTGTTCGTGATAAGCAACTGGAGGGGATCTCTGATATTCGTGATGAGTCTTCTCGAGAAGGCATGCGCGTTGTAATCGTTCTTAAGCGAGGCGAGAACGCAAGCGTAATACTGAACCGACTTTATAAGTTTACGCAAATGCAAGTAAGTTTCGGTATTATCATGCTTGCATTAGATGCCAAAAACCAACCCGTCACATTCAACCTCAAGAATATGCTTGAGGCATTTATTGATCACCGGCGCGATGTCGTTACAAAAAGATGTATTTTTGAGTTAAAAAAGGCTCAAGAGCGCGCCCATATTTTAGAGGGCCTAAAGAAGGCGCTTGATAATATTGACGCCGTGATAGCAACCATCAAGGCCTCAAAAGAAGCGAACACCGCACGCGAAGCATTGATGGAAAAGTTCGACTTTAGCGAGCGCCAAGCACAAGCAATTTTAGAAATGCGCCTTCAGCGCTTAACAGGCTTAGAGCGAGACAAAATTCTTAATGAACTCGCAGAGCTGATGAAGCAGGTTGAATGGCTAAAGTCTGTCCTGGCAGACGTCCGCGAAATATACAAAATCATTATCGCAGAGTTAGAAGACATCAGAAAGCGTTATGCGGACCCTCGACGAACGGAGATCACTGGCGACCTCAATGACATTGAAGACGAGGA